>DATMLG010000227.1:0-9178 GCA_035570675.1 Verrucomicrobiia bacterium
CCCGCCGTGCGAAAGGCGTCGAATCCGAACTTCGCCACGCTCCGGTTCCAGTTGTTGGTGGCGGGGCTGCCGTCAAAATTCGCGTAGTTCGGCGTCAACCCGGTTGCCGGATCCGCCGTGCGCGGGAAGAAATCACGGCTCGCCGCGGCGGCTTGCAGCCAAAACTCCCTGTCCGCCGCCGGCCCCCAGCGCCCCCACAATTCGTAAAACGCCGGCAGATGATACGACGGATCCGTGAACGGCGGTCTTTCGGTGCTGGGTGAAAAAAGCACCATCTCATGTCTTGCGTCAAAAAGCGGCCCGGCGGAAACAGTCTGGCTCACATTCGTGCTTGAATTGCGGCGCACCATGAACACCTGCCCTTTGATTACCGCACGATGACGCATGTTCGTCAGCAGTTGATCGGCCTCTTTTCTGTAATCGTATATCCCCCGGCCGCTGCCCCAACGGTTGGCCGCAAAATAAAGCGCCATGACATAATATGACTCTCCGTCTGGCGCGACAAATTCACTCAATGTTTCGCCATTCGTCCTCGCCTGCCACGAAAAAAATCCATACGACGGATGCCCGGGCGAGTCGTGATATAGAAAAGTTTTTGACCAGTTCCACAGCGCGTTAAATTCGGCCTGCTTGTCCATTTGGACCGCGATCATCATGCCGTAAGACAGGCCCTCGGTACGCACATCATTATGCTTGATGTCGGTGATGTAGGCGAGCGCGCCGTTTGCGTTGGTGCCGGCCGAATAATACACCGCCTGGTTCGTTGGATCGCCGTGGAACAATTGTCCGAACGCGCCATTAATCTTGGCGTCGATATCCGCTTGTGAATGGCCGTTCTCCGCAAACAGATTGCGATAATGACCCGTTGCTCCGGCCCCGGCAGATTTGCGGGCTTCAGTGACACAGCCCGAAATAACAGGCAGCAACAAGGCGACTCCCAAAAGAGCGCGGCAGACATCATTGCGGCGCTGCTTGGCCGGACTGCTTTGATGAAGAGCGCTCTTCACTGCCGTGCAGCCCGGCATTCAAACCAGTTGAAATCCGCCGGGACGCTACTGGCCTGGCCGTTGCCGGTCGCATACAACCCGATGAACACGCCGGTGAAATTGTAGCGTGAATGCGCTTCGTCAGTAAGTTTCTCGGACGACAAATCACGAGTCGGGGCGGTGCCGAGGCTTCTGGCGTGGTTGCCCGGTGACGCATGGAAAAATTCGTATTCCAGCGGCGACGCCTTCACCGAAAGTTCCACGTCACCCGAACCAACGTCCTCCCATCGGACCGGTTCAGCCACCTTGCCATCCTGAACCTTTCGAAAGAAAACCTGGCGCCGGCCGTCGTGCAGTGCGATGCCAATTTCAAAATGATTTTTGTCATCGCCGCGCAAAACGAGTCCGGCCTCCTCATTTTCGTGGTGCGGATTGAACGAAAGCCGTGTGGCTATCTCGCACGACAAATCTGTCTGCCGTCTCCCGATGAATGTGGGTGAATCCTGGTCGTTCAGCGTGACCGCCGAGCCGAGCAACCGCAACCAGCCGGGACGTTCGGTGAGCGAATAGTTCTCTTCATGGGGGTTGCGCACATAATTCCACTGCAGGCCCGGGGTCGATTCAGTGAATTTATCGCGCGCGGGCTCCAATTTCCAAATGTGTTCCGGCAGCCGCGGCGCTGCTGCCGTGAGCTCGACGGGATTGATGACCGGCCAGTTGTCATCCGACCATTTCACCCCGGTCAGGAAAGTTTCGCGGCCGATATGATGGAATTTTCCACCCTGTGGACGGATGCCGAGACAGACCAGCCACCAGCCGTCGGGAGTTTCCACAAAATCTGCATGTCCGAGGGCCTGAATGGGATTATCCGGATGGTCGCGCTGGGTGAGGATGGGATTTTGGGGGTCGGGCACAAACGGCCCGAACGGCGAATCGCCGCGCGCGAGGTTGACCATGTGGCCGTAGCTCGTTCCGCCCTGCGCGATCATCAGGAAATACTTCCCGTGGATTTTATACACATGCGGGCCTTCGGGCCACACCCCAGCATCACCCCGCCAGATTTCCTTCAGTCCGCCTTCGAGCTTGCCGGTCTGCAAATCTATCTTTGCCTGCCCAATGAAGCCATTCCCGGCGCCTTCATGCCGTGTATAATAGGCCTGCCCGTCATCATCGAAAAACAGGGATGGATCGATGCCGGCGCGATCCACCCAGATCGGTTCGGACCATGGACCGGCGGGATTCGTGGCGGTCACATAAAAATTCCCGCCCTTGTCCACCAGCGTCGTGATCATGTAGAAAACGCCGTTGTGATAACGGAGCGTCGGCGCGTAAATGCCGCCCGAGGCGCGCGCATGGTCCAGGTTCAATTGACTTTTGCGCGTCAGGCAGTAGCCGATCTGCCGCCAATGAACCAGATCCTTGCTGTGAAAAATCGGGACACCCGGAAAATACTCGAACGAACTGTTGACGAGATAATAATCGTCCCCGACACGACAAATGCTCGGGTCGGGATGGAATCCGGGAAGAATTGGATTTTCAAAATGATCCGCCGCCCGCCCGGTTATTGAAAAAATTCCCAAGAACGCCAGCACCAGGATTTGGAATTTATTTTGCAGCTTGGAAATCATACAGTTTATTGCCTTTGCGGCGAACAACCGGCGTTCATCCGCATTGGGTCATTGACAATGACGATAACGTTTTCGGCCGTCGTGTTTCCATCCATTTTTAATGGACATCCGTCTTCACGCGGCCCGCTCCCACCTTCTTGAAAAGGAATACCAGCGGGACGCACAGCAGGGAGATAATCCCGAAGAGCCGGAAATTATCCACGAACGCCGCCAGTTGCGACTGCTGCTGCACAATGCCATAAATGATGGCGGGCGCCTGAGTGGTGGCCGCCCATGATCCCGATTGGCTCGTCAGCGCCGAGGTGATCGCCGCCAGACGCTCCTGATAAGCCGGATCGTATGGCGTCAGATGCGTCACCATGATCGCCTGGTGCGTTTGCGAGGCCCGGTCAATGATGGTGGTGACCGCTGCGATGCCGAAACTGCCGCCCAAATTGCGCATCAGATTGTAAATGCCGCTCGCATTGCCCATTTGTTCCTGGCGCAGCTGCCCCATGGTCGTCGTGGTGAGCGGCACAAAAATAAGACTCACCGCCAGGCCGTTCACCACGCTGGGCCAGATGATGTCGATTTGCCGCATTTGCATGTTGAGTCGTGCCAGCAAAAACGAGGCGCAAGTCAGTACTGTGAATCCTGTCACCATCAACCAGCGGTTCGGCACCTTGCCGACGAGCCGCCCGACCACCATGGTCGCCAGGAACGCGCCGACACCCCGCGGGCTCATGACGTAGCCGCTTTGCAGAGCGGGATAGCCGAGCAGCGTTTGCAGAAAAATCGGAAGCGCCGCAGTGGTTCCGTAAAGAACCACGCCCACCAGGGTGATGAGCACAACGCCGGTTCCAAAATTCCGGTTTTTCAAGACGCGCAGATCGACAATTGGATACGGTGTGGTCAGCTCCTGAATGATGAATGCCACAAAGGAAAGGACCGATATTGCGGCAAACCATCGGATCCAGTTGGAATCAAACCAGTCCTCCTGCTGGCCCTTGTCCAAAATAATCTGCAACGTGCCCAGCCAGACGGTCAGAAAGGCAAAACCGACGGAGTCAATTTTCTGCACCCGGGCGGAGGTGATATAATGCGGATCTTCCAGGAAGGAGTTGGCCAAAAAAATCGACAACAGCCCGACCGGAAGATTGATGTAAAAGATCCAGCGCCAGGAATAGTTATCGGTGATCCAGCCCCCCAGCGTAGGGCCAAGAATTGGTGCGACAATCACCCCCATGGCAAACACCGCCATGGCCTGGCCGCGCTTGGCCGGGGGGAAGCTCTCGAGCAAAATTGCCTGGGAGATGGGCATCATGGCGCCACCGCCCACTCCCTGAAAAATGCGGGCAAGAATCAAAAACGGCAGGCTGGTCGCCATTCCGCACAGAACCGAGGCGAGGGTGAACAGGGCGATGCAAACCACCAGCAAACGTTTGCGTCCGAAACGAAGCGAAAGCCATCCGGTTATCGGCAGCACGATGGCATTGGAAACCAGATAACTGGTGAGCACCCAGGTGGCTTCGTTGGTGGTCACCGAGAGATTGCCGGCGATGTGTGGCAGCGAAACATTCGCGACCGACGTGTCAAGCACTTCCATGAACGTGGCGGACATCACCGCTAGCGCGATCAACCACGGATTGTGCGCGGGCGGATGCCACTCCTGGGCGGCGTTGGGACTTGCCGTGGCCATTACGGCTGCTTTTGGTTTTTCGACCGGCGTTGCATGAGAACCCAAAAGAGCGCCACCGCCGAGGGCGCGAGAATGATAACAATGACGGCAATCACCGGATCCGAGAGAACCCGGCGGCCGACCTCAACCGAAGGCGAAACCGACATCCCCGGCCCCAGACCCTCGACCGCCTGCACGGGTTCATCAAACACGATCTTGACAGGCACCCGTTGGACGACTTTCACATAATTTCCCACCGCATTTTCCGGAGGCAACAGGCTGAACCGGGCGCCGCTGCCTGATTGCAGGCTTTCCACATGCCCGTGAAGCGCGCGGTCCCCCATGCCGTCCACCTTGATCCGAACCGGCTGACCGGCGCGAATTTTGGCGGTCTGGGTTTCCTTGAAATTCGCCGTGATCCAAATCTCCGGCTGCACGATGGCCAGCAGATTCTGTCCCAACTGGACGTAAGCACCCTGCTCGACCATTTTTCGCGTGATTCGGCCGTCAACCGGCGCGGTGATTTTGGTGTAGGAAAGTTCCAATTCGGCTGCGTGCACATCGGCCTCGGACTGGCTTACCTGCGCTCCAGCTTCATCATAGAGCTTGTAAGCTGTTTCAAGTTGCGCCCGGGATTCGACCACCCTTGAGGCATCGCTCGCGGCCTTGTCCACGTCCGCCTGCCAGTTGGCCTTTGCGGTCGTCATGATTGCCTTCGACGTGTCGAAATCCTGCTCCGAAATGACCTTGTGCGACTCGTTGGTCCACATGTTCTCTGAGCGGTTCCAGTTGATTTCGGCGTTGTCGTAAGTCGACTTGGAAGCTTCGGCCTCGGCCTCGCTCTGCTTCTGGGTCGCTTCGGCGGTGTTCACGCGCGCGCGCATCAAGTCAAATCCAGCCTTGATTGCCTGCTCGTTGGCCTTGGCGCTATCAAGCGCGGCGCGCTTCTGGCTGACGCGAACCTCATAGTCCCGCGGATCAACCTCCACGAGCAAATCCCCCGCCTTGACGGCCTGGTTTTCGACCACATGCATCGCAACCACTTCCCCGGGCGCCTTGGACGCGATGGAAACGATGTGGCCGTCAATGAAAGCATCGTCGGTGGATTCGCGCGCCCAATTGTCCGCCAGATAGCTCAGACCAAAAAAGAGCGCGACTCCAAGTGCCACCGTTCCAATCACCAATCGCACCCAATGGTTGGGTTTGGTTCGAACCGTGGGCGCCCCGGTTGGCGTGATTTGAGCCGGGCTTGCTTCTTCGACGTCGGGAGATGATGGTGATTTGCTCATTTTGGTGACTCTCAGCGATCAGGTCGTTTCTTTGACGGCCGGGATTTTTGATTTGTTCCACGACTGCACGCCCCGTCCATGAACAAGGCGACAACGCGTTTTGCCGTGGTCCGGTTCAGGCGCGTGCCCGGCAACAACAGGTTGGCCATGACATGAAAACTCAGCGCGCCATAGATGCCGTAGGCGAGCTCCCGGCTGTTCAACCGCCGGTCCAGCGCGCCGTCGGCCAGGCCCTGCTTGACCACTTCGTGGACAAATTCAAAATTTCGCCGGCGCTTCAGTTTGATTTCCGGGCTGACCGGCATCTCGCCGGGGGCGGCAAAGGCGCTGGCAAATGCCAGACGGATCAGATGCCGGCGTTCGCTCAGGAAACCAAAAATGGTGGCCAGAATCTCCGTGAGTTGTTCCTCCACGCCCGGCCTTCGCGCAACCGCGGCCTGCATGCGTTTGAAACATTCTTCGTAGGCATATTCCAGCAGCGCGTTGAACAGGCCCTCCTTGCTCTTGAAATAGTAGTAGAGCGTGGGCTTCGTCAGGCGGGCCGCCGAAACAATGTCCTGCAGCGATGCGCCGGCATAGCCCCGTTCGGCGAACAAATCCAGCGCGGCGGCAAAAATTTGCTCCCGGGCGGCATGATGATTTTTCCTCATACTCATCACAATATACCGTACGGTAGGTATAAAAGCTACCGTTGTCAATGGCTCTTAAGTGGCTGTCGAAAAAGAGGACAAGCTTGGGCGCTTATACGAGCTGTTTGGCCGGACGTCGGTCACCAAACAACGTAACACTCTCGGAGATTAGCGGGGTAGAACAGGCATGTTTGATCGCAGGTATTTGAATATGAATTTGTTGCGCATGTCGGAGTTGAGTCCCCATCTCTCCTGACTCAAACACCATGCGACCTTCCAAACCTGTCAACGCCCCAGCCAGCCGCCGTCCGCAGTGAGGACCGTGCCGTTAAGGTAATTCGAGTCGCCAGAAGCCAGAAAGATGCAACTGCCGGCGATGTCCTCTGGTGTGCCCCAGCGATTCTCCGGAATGCGCTCCAAAATAGCCCGGTTGCGCGCGGCATCTTCACGCAATGCCCGCGTATTTTCCGTGGCGATGTAGCCGGGGGCGATGGCGTTGATGTTGATTCGCTCCTTCGCCCATTCATTGGCTAGGGCCTTGGTGATGCCTGCAATGCCATGTTTGCTCGCCGCGTAGGCGGACACTAGAATGCCGCCTTGAAACGAAAGCAGTGACGCGATATTGACAATTTTCAACCGCGCATCGGCCGGTGACTGTGTGCGTCCTCCGGCAAGCCACCATTTTGCCGCCACCTGACACAGGAAGAACGGCGTGGACAGATTGGTGCGCAAGACATCGTTCCAGTCCGCTTCGGAAAAATCCACAGCGGGCGCGCGGCGGATGGTTCCGGCATTGTTGACGAGGACATCGATCTGTCCAGCCCGCTCCAGAACCTTTGCCATCACATCAACAGCATTCTTTTGCGTCCCCTGGGTGGCGTCAAATGCGAGCGGAATAAATTCCCCGCCCGCGGTGCGGACCTGCGCCGCGGTTTCGCCTTGTTCGCTCCGTGCGACGCCGAGCACTTTTGCCCCCTCCCGCGCGAAGGCCACGGCGATGGCTCGGCCAATCCCCCGGCTGGACCCGGTTACAACGACGACCTTGTTTTCAAACCGTTTCATCGCAAATTTGCCGATTTCACAGCGTCCATGTCGTCGAACGTCTGGTTTTCGCCGGCCATGCCCCAAATAAATTTGTAATTACCGGTGCCGCAGCCCGAATGAATGGACCACGAAGGCGACAGCACAGCCTGCTCGTTTTGGACCCACAGATGCCGCGTCGCCGTCGGTTCACCCATGAAATGCGCCAGCACGCGGTCGCCGAGATCAAAGTAAAAATATATTTCCGTGCGACGGTTGTGCGTGTGCGGCGGAAAAGTGTTCCACACGCTGCCTTCAGCGAGTTCAGTGAAGCCCATCACGAGCTGGCAGCTTCGAATGCCGCCCGCATGGATGAACTTGCGGATGACGCGCTGATTCGCGCCAGCCGTTGAACCGAGCGGCATTGCCGCCGCTTCATCGCGCTGCATGACGGCGGCTGGATGTGGCGCATGCGCGGGACAGCTCAGGAAGAAAAATTTTGCCGGATTCTTTGGCTCCTTGCTTTCAAAAATCAGCTTTTGCGTGCCGACACCGGCATAGACGCAAGACCAGGAACTTGCGGAAAGAATCTTGCCATCAGCCTGAACGACACCCGGGCCGCCGACGTTGATGGCGCCTAACTCGCGCTGTTCCAGAAAAAACCCGCGGCCGGTCTCGGGGTGGTTCGGCAGTTCGATCGACTTTTCGGTCGGGAAAACGCCGCCGAGCACCAACCGGTCGAGATCGGTGAATGTGCCCCGCAATTGTCCAGACTCAAAAAGATTCGTGACCATGAAGTTGTCCCGCAATTCTTGCGGGTCCATCTGTGCAACGCCCTGCGGGCGCGGCATCCGTCGAATGGAATTCTCAAGCATGGCGGCAGCTTGTCGTCAAATTTTCATCAACTCAAGTGTTATCCCCTCTCAAGATGTGAACCGGAATGTTCATGGTTTTCAAGCGCGGCGGCATGTACAATAATGCCCACGCGACAATTTGCCGGAATATTTCTGTAACCCTTATGCTGCAATTGATATCAGAACAAAAAATGCATCGGATTAGACCCGGGAAGCTGTTGAATTTTCCAAATTGGCTGGCCATCCTGCTCGTTTTCGCACTGTTGCCCACACGCGGCCACGCGCAAAATACCAATCAAACAGTAAACCCGCCCTCCAATGTTCCGACCGGTTCCCGTCGGCCGGTGAACGAACCGGCAAACCCCGCGCTTCCGTCGCTGTTTCTCATCGGCGATTCGACGGTTCGGAACGGGCAGGGCAACGGCGCGGACGCGCAGTGGGGCTGGGGCGATTTGCTCGCGCCCTATTTTGACACGAGCAAAATAAATGTCGTCAACCGCGCGCTCGGCGGCACGAGTTCCCGGACGTTTTATCGCGACCAATGGGCGCGCGTGCTGGCGCGCCTGAAGCCGGGTGATTTCGTGATCATGCAGTTCGGCCACAACGACGGCGGCGCAATCAACGACACCAACCGCGCGCGTGGCACAATCAAGGGTGTGGGCGATGAGACGCAGGAAATCGACAACCTGATCACCAAAAAGCACGAGGTTGTTCATTCCTTCGGCTGGTATGAAAAACAAATAATCTTGGAGGCGCGGACCAAGGGCGCGATGCCGGTGGTCTGTTCGCTCATCCCGCGCAATAACTGGAAAGAGGGTGCGGTGATACGGAACAAGAATGACTACGCCGGATGGGCGGGCCAGGTGGCGCGGTCCGAGAACGCCCCATTTCTCGACATCAACGAGATCATCGCCCGCTTGTATGACCAACTGGGCCAGGAAAAGGTCAAGCCGTTGTTTATCGTCGGCGCCGGGCCGCATACAAGCCGGGCCGGGGCGGAGACGAATGCCGCCTGTGTTGTTTCCGCGCTGAAAGGACTGGAGGAAAATCTGCTGCAAAAATTCTTTTCGGAGAAGGCTGGCAGCGTCAAACCGGCTGATTTGAAGCCCTGAAAC
>DATMLG010000228.1:0-4315 GCA_035570675.1 Verrucomicrobiia bacterium
CGACGCGCACGTTGAGTGGCAGCCGCGTGTGAACCCGTGGCTGATCGCCGTGTCGGTGATGCTGGCGACGTTCATGGAGGTGCTGGACACATCCATCGCCTCGGTGGCGCTGCCGAACATCGCGGGAAACCTGGGGGCAACGCGGGACGAGGCGACGTGGGTGCTGACCAGTTATCTGGTGTCCAACGCCATCATTCTCCCGGCCAGCAACTGGTTTTCCAGCTTCTTCGGCCGGAAACGCTTTTTAATCGGCTGCATCATGATCTTTACCGCGTCTTCGTTCATGTGCGGCGCGGCCACAAGCCTGGGGTTTCTCGTGCTGGCGCGCGTGATTCAGGGGGCGGGCGGCGGGGCGTTGCAACCGCTGGCCCAGTCCATTCTGATGGAAAGTTTCCCGCCTTCGAAGCGCGGGGTCGCCGGGGCGGTTTATGGCATCGGGGTGATTTGCGCCCCCATCATCGGCCCCACGCTGGGCGGCTGGCTGACGGACACTTATTCGTGGCGCTGGGCGTTTTATATCAACGTCCCCGTCGGGACGGTGGCGGTGCTGATGATTTCGAGGTTCGTGGAAGACCCGCCGTACATCCGGGCGTCCGGACGCGGGCGGCTGGACACGGTGGGTTTCGGCCTGATGAGCCTGTGGCTGGCGACGCTGCAAATCACGCTGGACAAGGGGCAGCAGGTGGACTGGTTCGGCACGGTATGGTTGCGGTGGTTCGCAGGCATATCGGCGGTGTCATTCGTTTGTTTCATATTGTGGGAACTGCACACGCCCGCGCCGGTGGTGAATTTGCGCATCTTCAAAAACCGGAATTTTGCCATCGGCTGCGCCCTGTTCGCGATCTTTGGCGCGGCCCTTTACGGGCTGATCGCGCTGCAACCGCTTTTTTTGCAAACGCTCATGGGCTATACCGCGCTGGATGCGGGCATGACCGTCAGCCCGCGCGGCTTGGGAGCGCTGGTGGCGATATTCCTGGTTGGTGCGCTGGCGCAAAGAACCAGCCCGAAATTTCTTCTGCTCTTCGGGTTCGCGATGTTCGGCATTTCGAGCCTGCTGCTGAGCCGGCTGACCTTGCAGGTCTCGATGAGAAACATTGTGCTGCCGAATGTTCTCAACGGCTTCGGCTCCGGATTTATCTTCGTGCCGCTCACGACCGTGACGCTGGGCGCGTTGCGCAACGATCAGATTGGCAACGCCGCCGGCATCCAGAATCTGGTCCGCAACGTCGGCGGGAGCATCGGCATCTCCTTCGTCTCGACCATGCTGGAACGCTATGCCCAGGCGCATCAGGTGTTCATGGCGGGCCATCTTTCGACGCTTAACCCGGCCTTTCGCCGGCAGGTCGGCCTCTCGCAAAAAGTTTTCGCCTCCCATTACAACCCGGCGGACGCGTTGCAACACGCCCATGCCTCGGTGTATAATACGTTGTTGCAGCAGGCGGATTACTGGGCGTTCGTACAGCTCTTTTATGTGATTGCCTGGGCGTGCGCCATCAGCTTCCTGGTGGTGCTGCTCCTGCGCAGAGTGAAAGGCGCGCATCCCGTGATGGCGCATTGAAGCATGATCGACGCGAATCATTGGAAAGAAACATGAAACAGATACTGGTCATCGAACGGGAATACGGCGCGGGCGGCAGCAACATCGCCGAACTCACGGCCCAACGCCTCGGCTGGAAGTTGTATGACCATGCGTTGACGGAGGAAATCGCGGCTCTGGCGAAGGTCAATCCGGACATGTGCCGGAAGCGCGAGGAGCGCGTGGATCCGTTCCTTTACCGGCTGGCCAAGGTCTTCTGGCGCGGCAGCCACGAACGGAGCGTGCATCTGGCCGATTCGGATGTGCTGGACGCGGACCGGTTGATCTGCCTGACGGAAGAGGTGCTGAAAAAACTCACGGCCGAGGGCAAGTGCGTGATTGTAGGGCGCGCAGCGGCCTACTTTTTGCGGAACCGCCCGGATACGTTCTGCGTGTTTCTGTACGCGTCTCGCGATGCAAAATACCAGCGCGTGCTGGCCGACGTGAAAAATGAGGCGCAGGCCATCGAACTGGTGGACACGGTGGACAACGAGCGCCGGGATTTCATCAAACATTATTTCGACGCGGAATGGCCCAGCCGCCATCTCTACCACGCCATGCTCAACACGGCGATGGGAGACGAGGCGACGGTAGACACCATTCTGCAACTCATGGCCGACGCCGACAAGCGCGAGGAGGCGGGAAAATCGTGAAATCGGCGCCGATCATCGTCACACTGGGCGTTCTGGGATTGCTGGGCGGTTGCGCCGTCGGGCCGAATTATCATCCGCCCGAAACGGCGACACCGAAGGAATGGTCGTCACCGTTGGCCGGTGGCGAGACCAACAACGCACCGGCGGATGCGGCCTGGTGGAAAAAGTTCAATGATCCGGAACTGGATTCGCTCATCGCCCGCGCCGCGCAATCCAATCTGACCCTGCATGCCGCCGCCGCCCGGGTGCGGGAAGCGCGCGCGGCGCGCGGCGTGGCTGCCGCAGACTTTGGGCCAACGATCAACACCTCCGCCGCCTATCAGCGGGAGCGGCTCAGCGCCAACGGTTTTCCGGAGTTTCCCCCGGGCATTCCGTTGGAGGGAAATGTCTACCAGGCGGGCTTTGATGCGGCGTGGGAACTGGATGTGTTTGGCGGAACGCGGCGGGCGGTTGAGGCCGCGAATGCCAACATAGCGTCCTCGGAATTTGCCGAGCGCGACGTGCTGGTTTCGTTGCAGGGCGAAGTGGCGCGAAATTACATTGGAGCGCGCGGATATCAGCGGCGGCTGGTCATCGCCCATCAGAACATCGCGGCGCAGCAGGAGGTGCTGGATTTGACGCGCGACCGTTTCAAGGCGGGGTTGAGCGGGGATCTGGACGTGCAGCAGGCGTCGGCGCTGCTGGCCGCCACGCAGGCGCAATTGCCGCCGCTGGAGGCCGGTTTCAAACAATCAGTGTATCGCCTCGGCGTGCTGCTCGGCCTGGCGCCGGGCGCGTTGGTGGATGAACTTTCGGGCGACGCGTCCATCCCCGCCACGCCGCCGGAAGTGCCCGCAGGTTTGCCCGCCGACCTGTTGCGCCGGCGGCCCGACATCCGCGTCGCCGAACGCAATCTCGCCGCCGCGAACGCGCAAATCGGAGTCGCCACCGCGGATTTGTTCCCGAAATTCTCCCTGACGGGCGACGTGGGTTTGCAGAGCGTCGGCACGAGCGACTGGTTTACCGGAGGCAGCCGCTTTTGGTCGGCGGGGCCCACGGTGCAATGGCGCATTTTTGACATGGGCCGGATTCGCGCGAACATTCGCATCCAGAATGCGCGACAGGAGCAGGCGCTGGCCGGTTATGAGTTGATCGTCCTCGAAGCGATGGAAGATGTGGAGAACGCGCTGACCGCATATGCGAAGGAACAAACCCGGCGCGAATCGCTGGTCACGGCCGCGGACGCCAGCCAGCAGGCCCTGGACATCTCGCAACAGCTTTACAAGAACGGGCTGGCGGATTTTCTGCGCGTGCTGGACGCGCAACGCTCGCTTTATGCGGACCAGGAGGCCCTGACGCTCAGCGACCAGGACGTGGCGCTGGACTTGGTGGCGCTTTACAAGGCGCTGGGCGGCGGTTGGGAAGGCGTGGGCCAGCAGGCGATGAAATAGGGAACCGACGATGACATCCATCCTGGCGCATCGGGCCAATCTCGCCGGCCCGCATTCCGTGGTCGAAAATTCCCTGGAAGCGTGTGCGCGCGCGCTGGAGGCTGGGTTCGGGCTTGAAACGGACCTGCGCCGCGATGCCGCCGGCGCGTTTTACATCAGCCACGATCCCCATCCGCGCACGGCGGCGAACAGCCTGGAGGCTTACACGGAATTATTCGCAAAATTTCCCTCGGCGGAACTGGCGATCAATGTGAAGGAACTGGGTTACGAAACGGCGCTGGTGGAGTTGATGAAATCGGGCCGGTTGGGCAAACGCGCGTTTTATTTTGATTTTGAATTGCTGGAACCGTCGACGCCGGGCGGGGCGCAGCGGAAGATAAAATCGCTGCCGGGCGGGGCAGACATTCGGATGGCGTCGCGGTTGAGCGACCACGGGGAAACGCTGGCGCAATGCCTGTCCATTCCGGGAGAAATTGTGTGGGCGGATGAGTTTGACAAATTGTGGCTGACGGCCCAGGAGGCGGAGATGGTGCGGGCGGCGGGACGGCGGTTGTTTGTGATTTCGCCGGAGCTGCATGGCTTTGACGCGGCGGCGAGGAAGCGGCGATGGGCAGATTTCAGGGCCTGGGGTGTGGACGGCGTTTGCACGGATTACG
>DATMLG010000229.1:0-7492 GCA_035570675.1 Verrucomicrobiia bacterium
CGCGAAGCGTCCATCACTTCCTTCCGGGCCTTCTCCAGGGCTCCCTCCATTTCCTTGGAGGCGGTGACGTCCTTGCTGATGCCGAAGGTGCCGATGATCTCGCCGTCCTTGTTGCGCAACGGCAGCTTGCTCGTGAGCACCCAGGTCAGCCGCCCGTCCTGCCAGGTTTCCTTTTCAATTTTTCCGATCAACGGCTTTTCTGTCCGGATGATTTCCTGTTCATCTTCGAAGGCGGGCCGGGCGTGCTCGTCAGAAAAGAAGTCGAAGTCGTTCTTGCCCGCAATATCCCCGGGCCCTTTTGCCCCATGCCTAACCGCGAGCGCCTTGCTGGCCCTCAGGAAGCGGGACTCCCGGTCCTTGAAATAAATCATGTCCGGCGAATTCTCGAGCAGGGTCCCCAGCAGATCGCGTTCGGCCGCCAGTTCCGCCTCCACCTGCTTGATGACCGTGATATCCTTCGAAATGCCGAATGTGCCCACGATCTCACCGTCCTTGTCGCGCAGGGGCATCTTGCTCGTCAGCACCCAGGTTATCCGGCCATCCTGCCAGGTTTCCTTTTCAATTTTCCCCACCATTGGCTTTCCCGTCCGCATGATTTCCAGTTCATCCTCATGTGCGGGCCGGGCATGCTCTTCGGAGTAGATTTCAAAATCAGTCTTACCAATAATCTCGTCGGGGCATTTTGAATCCAGCCGGTCGGTAAACGCCTTGCTGGCCCGCACGAAGCGGCACTCCCGGTCCTTGAAATAAATCATGTCCGGCGAGTTTTCCATCAGCATCCCGAGCAAATCGCGCTCGGCGGCGAGTTCCGCCTCCACCAGCTTCATGGCCGTGATGTCCTTGGAAATGCCGAACGTGCCGACGATTTCGCCGGCCTTGTTCCGGAGCGGCATTTTGTTGGTCAATGACCAGGCCACCCGCTCCTCCCCTTTGCGCATCACCCGTTCCACCCGGTCCAGCATCGGCCGGCCGGTCCGGATGATTTCCTGCTCGTCCGCGAGGGCCTTGCGCGCGTGTTCCTCGTCGAAAAAGTCCCGGTCCGTTTTCCCGATGACGTCCGCAACGCTTTTGGCCTTGTACCGCTCCGCCTGCCGCTGGCTGCACTTGATGAACCGGGATTCCAGGTCCTTGAAATAAATATGGTCCTGCGAACTGTTCAACAACGACCGCAACAATTCGCGCTCATGATCCAGCTCCATCTCCACCCGCTTGCGTTCGGTGATGTCCCGGAAACTCCAGACCCGCCCGACGCACTTGTCCCCAATCCGCTGCGGCTGGGAGTAGCGTTCAAAAATCCTTCCGTCCTTGAGTTCCAAAATGTCAAAACTTTCCATTTCCATGTTTCCGTACAACTCCTCGATCTTGGCCGTGAATTGCGCCGGATCCTTCAACTGCGCCAGGGCCGCCTCGATCATCCGCCGCTCATCCCCCGAGCCCATGACCTCGGCCGGCATCTGCCACATCAGTATGAATTTCTTGTTCCAATTGATCGCCTTTCCGGCGCCGTCCGCCACCAGAATGCCGTCCGCGGTGGATTCAAGGGTGGCGTGCACCAGCGAGAGCGAGCCGGCCAGTTCCTGGGTGCGGTCGCGCACGCGCTGTTCCAGTTCGCTTTGCGAATTCTGCAGCACCGCATCGCGCTCCTGAATCTGGGTGAGCATCTCGTTGAACCCGTCAATCAGCTCGCCAATCTCGTCCTGGCTGTGCCGGGCCACACGGATGGAATAATCCTTGTCCCGCGCCACCGTCCGGGTGGTGTGCACGAGCCGCAGGATGGGATCCGTCACCAGCCGCTGTAGCCTCGCCGACAGCACCAGGGCAATAAGCATCGATACCCCGAACACTCCCCCGGCAATCACCCCGTAACGCTCCAGGCGCGAGTACAACGCCTCCATGTCTGATACGATGTACACCGCCCCCACCACGTCGCCCTTGTAATCAATCGGATGAAAAAGCGTGAGGTCATGACGGCTGAAGGCATAACCCTCCAGTTGGAACGCCGGCGGCGTCAGGGTTTGGCCCACTCCCGCCCGGTTAAACTGCGCAAAGACGTGGCCGGCCTTGTCGTAAATGCAGGCGCCCGTGATGTTCGGCTCCACCCGCAGCGAAGCCAGCGTTTCTTCCGCCGCCTTGGGATCGTTAAAATCCAGCGCGACGGCGGAGTTGTCCCCGACAATCTCCGCCAGGGTCGTGAGGTTGCGCAGCATGGTCTTGCGAAAGTTCAGCACTTCATAGGCGCCGAAAGCCGCGCAGGCGAGCAGCAGCGCCACGCTGGTGATCAGCATGACGATCAGCATCTGCTTTCGTTTGATGGATGCTCTTTCAATAAATGACATCGGTGTTCCCTATGGTTTTCCCCGCACTGTGTCAGCCAGGCTCAGCAACCTCGAACTTATCCCCAATCCGACCGCCCGGGCGGCCTCGAGATCAATGACAAAACGGACCTTCTCGTCCCTGGTTGTGAAATCGATTATTCCCCCGTCCTGCGCAAACTGTTCAGTTTCCCCGACGGTCAATATCGGCAAGGATTTGACGCCCTTTAACACCTCCGCCTCTCGCGTCGTGTCCGAGGCGCCAATAAATAGAATCTGGCATTTGCGGTAATCCTTTTCGCTGGCGACCGCCGTCACCATAATCTTCCGGCCGCCAATGCATTTTCCCTCCATCGCGTCTTTCAAGTCGTCTTCAAATTTGTTCTCGCCAATGATCCCGATGACAATGGGGCTGTTGGTCTCGGGGAAAACATGGGCCGGCCAGTCCACATATTTTGCAAGATTGAGCAGGCAAAGCGCCTTAATCTGATATTCCGTGGCCGCCGGCAATTCCCCGCAAAAACAGCGTTGGACCCCTGCCATGCTGAAAAATACAATCATCCAGGCTGTCCAAGCCTGTGTCACCAGCCTTGTTTTTGGCGATAACTTCATTTCGGGCCGACTACGACATCGCAGTTTTTTCCGGGATTCTCATGATACGTAAACCCATTCCCAGCGGAACTACACGACCCGCCCAAGTACAGCGATGCCAATGAGGACAAACACAGCATAAATCCCGCCATTATTGCGTTGCTATTGATCATCAAATACTTGTACGTCAAAGGAAGATTGCTTTCGGGATGCTTCATACAATGCATGGACACTAGTATCGTTGTTTTAATAATTCTAAGTGATTTACATTCAATATATTACGAGTTAATTCTCATTCTTTACATCGATGGACATTTTTGCAGCCCAAACGCCTTCTTCCCGGGAAGTGTCTTGGTTCCCTTGACCATGAGCTTGGCAAGCTTGGCAGGCTCTCGCAGCATTGCGAAATCTGCCGCGAAACTTGTTGGTCAAGATGTAATTCATGATGAGTTAGTTCCTGCATATCGGCACCATCCGGCTGCTCCTGTAGGCCAACTGTTTTTTTGGCCGTAACAACCTCAATGAAGCCTTGCGAACAGCGTTCAACTCCCTTGCCGGGCGTAATCCAACGATTGGCCACGTGACCCCTCCACCCGGATGCTCTGACAGCCTTGCAAATTCCCTCAGCTTAAGTCATTACTTGGATTCGTGAGGCGACTGGGTTGCCAAATTATATTGATTATTGCGATTGTTGCGAAGTGTGCTCGGACATTCGCAGGCGCGGAATCTGCCGACGTCACCCTGGACTACGTCGCGCAACGGGCGCAGGAACGGGTGCTCAAGCCCTTTCATTCTCCGCGGGCGGACCTCCCTGACGTCCTCCGCGCAGACAAGCTGGATTACGACAAGTATCGTGAAATCCGTTTCCGTCACGATCAGGCATTGTGGGCGGCGGACAATCTGCCCTTCACCGTTGAGTTCTTCCATCCGGGCTACCTCTACGAAGAACCGGTCCATATCTACGAGTTTTCCCCGAATTACGTGCAATCCATCCCCTTCAACCAGGATTATTTTGACTACGGCAAGGAACAATCCATAAAAAACAAAATCCCGAGAAACACCGGTTATGCCGGGTTGCGCGTGCTCTATGCGCTCAATGAACCGGGAAAGATGGACGAACTCGGGGCTTTCATGGGTGCCAGCTACTTCCGTCTGCTCGGCAAGGACCAGCGCTACGGCGGCTCTTCCCGCGGCCTGGCCCTGGACTGTGGCGAACCCGACCGCCCCGAGGAGTTTCCCATCTTCACCGACTGGTGGCTGGGCAAGCCGCAGCCGGGCCAGAAGAACCTTACCTTGTTCGCCCTGCTCGATAGCGTCAGTTGCACGGGCGCCTACGAATTTCAAATCTCGCCGGGTGACACCACGGTCGCGGACATCACCGCGCTCGTTTACATGCGCGAGACCAACCTCATCCTCGCCGCCAACCCCCAGCGAAAACCGCTGGCCACCATCGGTTGGGCGCCGCTTACCAGCATGTACTGGTTCGGCGAAAACTCCGAACGTAAGTTTGACGATTATCGCCCGGAAGTTCACGACAGCGACGGCCTGTTCATGCACATGAACAACGATGAACTCGTCTGGCGCCCGCTCAACAACGCCTCTGTCATGCGCCACGTGCGCTTCGGCGCCCCAAATATCCGCGGCTTCGGCCTCCTCCAGCGCGACCGCAATTTCTCCAGCTACCAGGACATCTTCAACCGCTACGACCTCGTCCCCAGCATGTGGGTTGAACCACACGGCAACTGGGGCGACGGCGACGTCCATCTCGTCGAACTGAGCACTTCCTACGAAGGCCTCGACAACATCGTCGCCTTCTGGCAGCCCAAGACCAATCCCGCGCCCGGAGTGCCGCTCAGCTTCAGCTACTCATTGTATTGGGAGCGGGACACGGACAAGCTCTCTCCCAACCACGTCGTCGCCACACGCATCGGCGCCGACCAGCGCAACCCGGGCCGGAGACAGATTTCCATCGATTTTGCCGGTCCAAAACTGGCCGCCCTCCCCGATGGTGTGATTCCCCAAGCCATCGCCTGGTGCAGCACCAATGGAACCATCACCGACGACCCCCAAGTTTTTCAGCTTCCCTCCAATGGTGTCTGGCGGGCAATCATCATGATGGAACCCAAACCCGGCAACCGCGAACCGGTGGACATGCGCTGCACCATGAAGCGGGGAGAGGAGACGCTGACCGAGACATGGACTTATCTCTGGAGTCCGCCCTGACCTCCCCCGGGGACGCGCCTGAACAACCCGGGCGCATCGCCGGCCGCTCCCTGGAAGAATGGAACGCCGCCTATGCCAAGGTGGAAAGCTACTTCCACGCCCTCCGTGTCCGCAACAAGGTGCTGCTCGGCCGGCTCGTCATCCATGTATTGAAACGCGCCATGCGGCGGGCACCCGCCGAACCGCAACGCTCCGCCACCGAACTGGCGGCCGAGGAAATGGATCATGTCGTCACCGACTGGTTTGCCCAGGTCCTGCAGGAACCGCCCACCGGCACGGATCAAATGCTATCCACGCGCGGACGCCTCGCGCTGCTGCTGGTGGACATGCCGGGAAAATGGCAGGACCAGTTCCTGCGCCCCGGCCCCTGGCCCGACGCCTTTGTCACCTCCATGCGCAACGCCTACCTCCACGCCGGACCGGATTTTCAACTGGCCAAAATGGCGCCGCGCCCCATGCACCTCGGCCCGATCACCACCCTCGCCAACTTCAGCCGCCTGCCCGCCGCACGCATGATCACAGCGTGGGTCGTCTTCACCCTGGCCCTGGTTCTTTTCTTTCTGTTCACCCATCACCGGCACTGACCGATGACCACCGCCGATTCTGAAACCGCGCCGGCCCCGAGAGCGGATCCGTCCCCGCAGTTGAAAGTCGTGCCCATGCTTCCCGCCAACCGCTGGCTGCGCATCTTTTTCTTTTTTTCCTCGGCCCTCCTGCTCACCGGCCTGGTCTCGATGCTGTTTGCCGACCTGCTCTGGCGCACGGGCTGGTCCACTTCCCGCACCATTCTGCTGGTCCTGTTTGTTCTGCTCTTCTCCTTTTCCGCCATCGGTTCCATGCACGGTGTCTTCGGTTTTTTCCTGCGCTTGTTCGGTGACAAATCCCGCCTCACCCAATTGAGCGATTACTCCACCCGGAGCATCGCGGGCACCAGCACGGCCATCATCTGCCCCATCTACAACGAAGATGTCGTCCGCGTTTACGAGGGCCTCCGCGTCACCTTTGAATCCCTTGAACGAACCGGCCAGTTGGAACGCTTCGACTTTTTCATCCTCAGCGACTCCACCGATCCCGATAAATGGGTCGAGGAGGAACGGCGCTGGTACGACCTCACCCGCGAACTGGGAGCTCTCGGCCGCATTTACTACCGCCGTCGCGTCACCAACGAAGGCAAAAAAAGCGGCAACGTCCATGACTTCCTCAGTACCTGGGGCCGCCGCTACCGCTACTTCATGGTGCTGGATGCCGACAGCGTCATGCGCGGCCAGCTCATCGTGGACCTGGTCAAATTGATGGAAGCCGGCCCCGGCATCGGCCTCATCCAGACCATGCCCGCGCTCGTGAACGCCGAATCCCTGTTTGGCCGGCTGCAACAGTTCGCCAACCGCCTCTATGCGCCCGTGTTCATCGCCGGCCTGAACTACTGGTCGCGCGGCGCCGGCAATTACTGGGGGCACAATGCCATCATCCGCACCGAACCTTTCATGGAATACTGCGACCTCCCGCATCTGCCCGGCCGCAAGCCCTTCGGCGGCCAGATTCTCAGCCACGATTTTGTCGAGGCGGCCCTGATGCTCCGCGAAAACTGGCAGGTCTGGCTCGCGTACGACCTGGAGGGCAGCTACGAAGAGGCGCCGCAGGGGGTGATCGAAAATGCCCAGCGCGACCGGCGTTGGTGCCAGGGAAATTTGCAGCACGGCCTTGTGCTCTTTGTGCGCGGTTTGCGCGGCGCCAGCCGGATGCATCTATTGCAGGGAATTTTCGGGTATCTCGCCGGCCCGCTGTGGCTGCTGTTTCTCGTCACCTTCTGCTGGATGTGGGGCTTCCAGAAATTCACCGGCCTGTCCAACATCACCGTCCACGGTTTCACGCCTTACCTCAACCTCACCGGCACTGAACATGCCTTCCTGGTCTTCGCCATTTGCATGGTGGTGCTGATGCTGCCCAAGGTTTTCGCGCTCGCCGACCTCGCCCGCGACCGTGAACGCCAGCGCGCCTTTGGCGGCCTGGGCCGCGCCACCGCCAGCACCGTCGCCGAAACATTTTTCTCCACGCTCCATGCGCCGCTGCAAATGCTCTGGCATACCCAGTTCGTCGTCTCCAATTTGCTCGGCCGCAGCGTCACCTGGTCCGAGCAGAAACGCGCGGCCGACGGCACCGCCTGGTCCTATGCCGCGCAACGGCATTGGGGCCATGTGCTCATCGGCCTTTTTTGGGGTGGGTTCATCTGGTGGCTGGAACCCTCCACTTTCCTATGGTTCGCCCCGGTGTTCCTTGGCATGGTGTTTTCGGTTCCGTTCAGCGTGGCCTCCAGCCGGAGCAGCCTTGGCGCGCGCGCGCGCGCCGCGGGACTTTTCCTCACTCCC
>DATMLG010000230.1:0-4100 GCA_035570675.1 Verrucomicrobiia bacterium
CAGATGGATGGTGATCGCGGAAAAGGACCAGGACCATGTTTTACTGAAGCCGTTGGTCCGGCCGGTGACGCTTCGGAATTTGCTCAGCCATACCAGCGGCCTCACCGCGTTGTCCGAATTGCAGCAGGCAACGGGGGCGGACAGCACACCGCTCAAGGTTCGCGCCCTCAGTTCAGTGACCGGTCCGCTGCAATGGCAGCCGGGCGACAAGTATCAGTATGGCAACCAGGGGATGAACATCGCCGCACGCGTGGTGGAAATCGTCAGCGGGATGCCTTACGAAAAGTTTTTGCAAAAGCGCTTCTTTGATCCTTTGGGAATGACGGAAACGACCTTCTGGCCCGACAAGGCGCAGATTGCCCGGCTGTGTGGCGCTTACGGACCGAACGCGGAAAAGAACGGGTATGCCCGGGGCCGGATCGAATTTCTGACGCCACCCTATGATGACCGGATCCACCGGTTCCCCGAGGCGGCGGGCGGTCTGTTTTCCACCACGCATGACATTTTCCGTTATGGCCTGATGCTGGCCAACGACGGGGAACTGGATGGAAAGCGGTATTTATCGCATGCGGCCATGGATGAATTGCGCAAGGAGCAAACCGGCGCCACGAAGGTCAATTACAGTCTGGGTTACCATTTGCGCAACGGGATGTTTGGACACGATGGCGCTTACGGCACCGATTTATCAGTGAACCCGACCAATGGGATGGTGGCGATATTCATGGTGCAATGCACGGGTGGCGACCAATGGGCCGCCCGTGATCAGTTTCTGAAAACAGCGGCAGACGTTTACCAAAGACACTGAAGCCCGTCTAAAATGTCTGGTTCGCGACGTTGCTTCTTCCCCATCACGCCTTCGGCTGAAATCCGCCCTTGATAAAATCCCGTATCAACTTCACCTCCGGCTCGCCCGCGATATTGTGCGCCTTGTTGAATTCATGCCACGCAATGTTCAGCCCCGCCGCCTTCAGCAACTTGACCTGGTTGCGCGTCGCCTCGAACGGCACCACCGGATCCTGGAATCCGTGCGTCACGAGAAACCGTTGCTCCTTTGCCACCGGCGACATCTCCTTCACCAGCCGCTCCGGCTCCAGCACGTAACCGCTGATCCCCACCAACCCCGCAAACTTGTGCGGATACCGCGCGCCCACGTCCATCGTCATCAGGCAGCCCTGCGAAAAGCCGAGCACGACCGTCTCCTCCGTGGGAAATCCCTCGCGGCGCTTCGCGTCCAGCAGTTCAAACAGCATCTCCCGGCTGCGCTTCACGCCCGGCGCGGAATTGCCGTAAAGGTCGTACCATGAAAAGCCGCTGTAATACTCGTCTGGTGCGTTCACCAGCAGGTAATTGAGCCATGGCAAGTCCAGCGCCTCCGGAATCCAGCTCATGCCCGCCGCGCTGTCCCCCAGCCCGTGCAACGCGATCAGCAACCGCCGCGAACCCTTCTCCGCCGCCGGAATAAAATCAGTTTCCAACATGCCCACAGTCTGGAACACCCGCGCCAAATCTCAAATAATATTCTTCATCCCTCATCGTCCTCCTTCTTCTTCTCGTCCTCGTCCTCGCATGGCACCATCTTCCAACTTTGGGCCTTGGACTTTAGACTTTGGACTCACTCCTTCCAATCGTGCCTCAGCCAGTCCGCAATCATCCCAATTTCCTCCTGACTCAAAATTCCTTTTGCACCAAACGCCGGCATCCGGTCGTTCAAGTCCCCGTAAAAATCATCATGGCCGGGGTTGTTCAAAAACTTCACCAGCCACTCCCGAGAACCATAACCCGTCAGGTCCGGCGCCGTTGTTCCCGCTTCCTCATGAAACCCATGACACTTGGTGCAATCCAGATCGTCGGTAAGAAATCCTACCCCCGCCTTGATTCTCGTTGCGTCGCGCCCGTCGTCCGCCAGTTGCAATTTCAAATGTGCCTCCGCCGACAGCCCCTCGATCACCTGCCTGAGTTGTTCCTTCTGCTCCGGCGTGTACGCCGCCACTTCCTTCTGCACAAATTTTACCATCTTCCCGTCTTTCAGCTTTGTCCCGCCAAAATAATTTGTCGTGCTGATGCGTTCCGGGTCCAGCAAGCCCGTCAGCCATGCCCGTGACCCGAACCCCGCGAGGTCAGACGCCGATTGCGTATCCTTCACCGGACGCCCCATGCCATCCGTTCCATTGTAGCGATGGCAGCTCGCGCAATTCCGCGCAAAGAGCTTCGGCCCCTGCGTCAATGGATCATGTTGCAACAGCGTCAGCGCCCCGCCCGCCGGAATCCCCTCCAGATGCGCCAGCGTCTTCACCCGTTCCGCTTCCGCGCGCGCCTGAATCACCGCAGCCTGATATTCAGGATTCGCCGCGTCACTCATTTTCGCGACCAGCGCCAGCGCGCCCGCCCCAAGCACCAGCACGCACAGGAATACCACGTTGAAGACATGCCCCCGCTTCAGCCGCGCCGTGAACGGCATCAGAAATATCGCCAGCGCCACCAGCGACGGTACGACCACCGCGCCCCAGATTTCGTGTCCGCCGGGGAACAGTTTCAAAAACTGAAACATGAACAGAAAATACCATTCCGGCCGCGCGGCCGAATACGGCTGCGAAGGATCCGCCGGCGCGCCCAGTTCCGCCCCCAACGGGCCCGACGTGGAAAAAAGCCGGTGCCGCACAATCAGGAACATCAGCGTCGCCACCAGCGCCAGGCACGCCACCGCGTTCCGCAACGCCTGGTCCGGCCAAAACGGGCCGTCCGTTTTGTGCTTCGACACATCCCCCGCAAACCCATGCCGACGGAACAAATAAAAATGCAGCGCGAGCATCAGCATGATCGCCCCCGGCAAAATTCCCGCATGCACCGCAAAGAATCTCGTCAGCGTCAGATGCCCGTAATCCGCGCCGCCAATTAATATCCGTTGCAGCGCCGGTCCGAAAGTTGGCACCACGCCCATCAAGTTCATCGCCACTTTCGTCGCCCAGAATCCTTTCTGGTCCCACGGCAGTTGATAGCCCGTCAGCGCCGTCATCAGCACAAGTTGCAACAGAACCAGTCCCACCCAGAAATTCACCTCCCGCGGCGATTTATACGCGCCGCCGATCACCACCTGCATCAGGTGCAGCACCAGCAGCACCGGCAGCAGTTGCGCGTTGTAATGATGCAGCCCGCGCAGCAGCCAGCCGCCCGACATTTCGTTCTGGATGTAATTGACGCTCTCCCACGCCGTCTGCGCGCTCGGACTGTAGTCGAGCCATAAAAAAATTCCCGTGACAAATTGCACTCCTATTGCAAACAGCAGCGTGCCGCCCCACACATAACGCCAGCGCGCGCCGCCGGGGATGTTCGCGCATAACACTTCCCGCGTCAGCTTGGCCGCACCGGTGCGCTCCTCCAGCCACCCCAGGATCGCCTTCATGCCACGGGCACCTTGTCGGGCCGTCCCGCCTCAAAATTCTGGAACGCCACCCACACCGACCCGTCCTTCCTTACTTCCACCGCCAGGCTGTCCAGCCCCCGTGGACTGGGACTCCGCGCATCATCAATTGTCCCATCCGCCGCAAAACTGCTCTGATGACATGGACAATGAAACTTCCCGCTCGCGGCCAAAAAATCCACAAAACAACCCGCGTGCGGACAAACCACGTTCAGCGCCTCCACTTTATCATCCGCCATTCGCCGCAGATAAACCGCCCCGACCGGCGCGGCCTCGAACCGGTTCCACGCGTCCGTCTTGGCCGCAATCACCGGAAATCGCCGCGGCACCCCGTCCGCCGGCAGCGCATCCAGCGTCGTGACTTTGACGACCGTACCAGCCGCCGCCTTGCGCCGCAATGGGTCCGTCGCCACCATAAATCCCGCCGCCAGCGGCACCACCGCCGCGGTCGCCCCCAGCAGCGCCGCCAGCGATTTCTTGAAAAAACCGCGCCGGCCGGTGCGCGCATTTGTGTCCACGGATTGCATTGCCATACAGATAAGACTCCGCGGACAATCAAACAATTCCCATAAAAAGGCAAACTTCAAAGTCCGCCGGGCCTGGGAGCCCGTTTCCCCCTACATCACCATCGCCGGCAATTTCTTCTACTTCGATCATGGCCACCACGTATCCAGCGGCGGCG
>DATMLG010000231.1:0-3355 GCA_035570675.1 Verrucomicrobiia bacterium
AAGACTGGACGCCGACCCGGCCGATCTGGAAATCCGCCGCAACATGGCCATCACCCAGCCGCTGCTATGGTTCGCCAGCCCGGACGAAGTTCCGTTGTTTAAGCGGAGGGCGGATGCCGGGAATCCAGGCAAGCGGACACCTGACCAGGTCCTGGTGGTTTTCAACGCCAACAGCCCCGTTTCCCAGGCGATTGCAGACGACTATGCGCGCAAACGAAATGTAACGAACCTGTTTTCGGTTCAATGCCAGGATTCCGCGTTAGGCACAAAAAACGAAACCATTGCGCTGACGGATTATATTCAATTCATTGAGAGTCCCATCCGCGCATATCTCGCGGCGCATACGAACATTGATTTCATCGTGCTGACCAAGGGCATACCGATCCGGATTACCGGGGCGCCGATGGGCAGTTGTGATGAGCACAGCCGTGTCCCGGTGGCCACCCGCGGCCATCCTTCGGTGGACAGTTATCTGGCGGCCCTGGACTATACAAATTTCCCCGGCACATTGATGATAGATATCACCGGCTCGGGCGCCATTGGGCGCGCCTATTCCAACCGTTACTGGAATGTCACCGGGCCCTTTTCCCACGCAAAATACGGCGGCTACCTGGTCACCCGCTTGGACGGTTATACTGAAGCCGATGCCCGGGCCTTGGTAAGCCGGGCCCTGACCGCAGAGCAGGGACTCACCAAGGGAACCGTGTTGTTTGACGTCCAGCCGCGTTTTGGCCTGGGCGACAAGACCACGCAACCTGGTCCGATCACGAACACAATCATTTTAACCGAGTCGGCCTGGAGCGAATTTAATGCCGACATGCGACACGCCCATGATTTGTTGGTGGAACGTGGCCGGCCTGACGAGCTGGATTTGTCGGAAACATTCATCGGCCAACGGTCCGGCTTGCTGGGTTATTTTTCATGGGGCAGCAACGACCCCAAGTATTCCAGCGACGCCTATCAAGCACTCTTTTTTGCGCCTGGCTCCTTGAGCGACACCGCCGTGTCAACGAGTGCTCGAACTTTTTTGCCAACCCGGGGCGGACAATCATTAATTGTGGATTTGATTGCTCATGGCCTCACCTGCGCGAAAGGTTACGTGGATGAACCGCTCCTTCAGGCAATTGCCTCACCCACCATTGTGTTGGACCGATATACTTCAGGATACACCATGGCGGAAAGTTTTTATGCCGCCTCCCATTTCGTGGGGTGGGAAGACGTGATTGTGGGTGATCCACTTTGCTGTCCCTACCCGAAATCCAATTAATCACCAAAGCAGGACCATTTTGAAAGGCGTACAAGTCTCGGTCCGGACTATTGACATTTACCACCGGTTGGAGCGCGGGAAATGGAGGCAGCGCGGATCCGCCGGTGCGGAAAGGTTTGCAGCCCATCAAGGAGATTTGGGAACGATTGACACTTGCACGGTGAAACTTCCCCGGTTGTCCGCCCATTCGTAACTGTCCATCGTGCCCAGAAACAACCGGGTTGCTCCTGCCGGCGCAACAAATTGCTGAACACCACCTGCAGCATCCTTCCCGTCGCCAATAAAAAATGGCTGACGCAATTGCGGATATAACGTCGCAAAATCCCGGTTTGAAGCGGTGCTGAAATCCAGTCCGGTTGAAGGGGCAAAATTACTTGGCGCGGAATCATCCAAAAAAACGCCGATCAAGCCATCTATTGGTGCGGTAATGTCGCTGATGCCGTTCTCCGCGCCGGGAACGCGTGACACGATGTAGGTGTCAATTCCGTCGGCGCCCGCGAGTTGGAACGGACCGTTCGCCACTCCGCCCGCGGCAGAAAATGTAAGTATTTCATCCGGCTGGATGGGAATATGTTTTACCTCAATGGGAGATTGATCCGGCGCGACATCAAATTTGTTGCCGGCAATCGAACCGTCCGGCATTCCGGCCAGCCACAGATTTGCATTTCCGGGAACCCATGCCGAAACGGCGTTGGTCGTTTCCAGGCCGGCGGCATTATTAGTTTCAGCAGCATATGCCGGGGACAAAATAAATATCGGCAAACCGACCAGGGTGAGAAATTTCCTGCAAATCATGTTTTTCCTTTCGCGCAACGAATATTTACCTTCCAGTAGGTAGACATGTTGTCCGCGGATTTGTTCAATTCAATCGGGATTTCCCATTTGGATTCCTGTCCGCGACCAGCGTGGTACCGTTTTGGGCTCCCTAGTTTACCCCTTGTAAATTGCTTTATGGTCAATTTCCACTCAGGACGCGGAGCTTCACGTCGCGAAAGGACACCTGGCTGCCGTGTTCCTGCAACAAGATATGTCCGTCGGCCCATTTGCCAAAGCCGGGGATGTTCTTGAACTTGCTTAGAGCGACCGCCTCATCAAATGCCTTCGAGTCGCGGTCGTATTCCAGGATTTTTTCACCGTTCAGCCAATGTTCGACGTGCTGGCCGCGTGAAACGATGCGCGCGTGGTTCCATTCACCGACCGGGTTGGGATGCTTGTTGGGGCCGGCCGGAAACAGATCGTAAAGCGCGCCGAGCTTGCGGTCGCCGTCGCGTCCCAGCTTCGCGTCGGGATGACGTTCATCATCGAGAATCTGATACTCAAGTCCGATGGCCGAACCGACGCCGGTCGGCTGGCCCGTGACCTTGTCAATCGGCCGGATGCTGGGTTGAACGAAAATTTTGATGCCGCTGTTGCAGCCGGGCGTGGTCTTGAAATCCGCCGTCAACTCGAAATTTGAATAGCGTTCGCGGGTGATGATGTCGCCGCCGGACTGCGCTTCGGCCTCGCCGTTGGTCAAACCCGGGTCCACCGTCAGCACGCCGTCAGCAATGACCCAGCTTCGCGTCGGAAATTCGTCCGACTTTGGACTGCGCCAGCCGTCGGTCGTTTTGCCATCCCACAGCAACCGCCAGCCGTCGGCCTTTTCTTGTGCGGTGAGAGTATTGTGCGGGGCGGAGGTTTCCTGGCCGATGCCACGGCTGGGTGTGAGGAGGACGCACCAACTCAGCAAGGGCAGGGTGGTCAACAACAGGGAACGCTTGATCGAGAATTTCATAAATCTTTTGCCGGAGTAGAATGATTCAGAGTTCAATGTTTTTCCGCCGCGACGATTTCATCGCAGGTCTGGTTGAAAAATTTCACGCATTCGGCCATGTCGGCATCGGGATTGTTCTCGTGATATTCGTATTCGATGCCAAATACGCCGTGGAAATTCTGCCGCTTCAATTCCTCCATCCACGCCTTGGGATTCCCGACGCCCGTTCCCCACGGCACATTGTGTCCTTTCTGGCCCATTTCATTGTTGTCCTTGAAGTGGAGGCAGATGACGTGTCCCTCCAGTTTCTTCAGGCAATCCAGGGGATCAAGCCC
>DATMLG010000232.1:0-3775 GCA_035570675.1 Verrucomicrobiia bacterium
ACGTTCCCGAGCTGGGACCGCGGCCATCCGTATCGTTACATCGCGCACAACGGCGAGATCAACACGCTGCGGGGCAACATCAACTGGATGCACGCGCGCGCGGCGATGTTCGAGTCGCCACTGTTCGGCGAAGACTTGAAGCGCATTCTGCCGATCATCAACACCAACGGCAGCGACTCGGCGATGTTTGACAATTGCCTGGAACTGCTGGTCATGGCGGGTCGCTCGTTGCCGCATGCGATGATGATGATGATTCCCGAGCCGTGGACGAACCACGAAAGCATGAGCGACGAAAAGAAGGCGTTCTATGAATATCATAGCTGCCTCATGGAACCGTGGGACGGCCCGGCGTCCATTGCTTTCACCGACGGCAAGAAAATTGGCGCGGTGCTCGACCGCAACGGGCTGCGGCCTTCGCGTTATTACGTGACCAAGGACGACCTTGTGATCATGGCGTCGGAGGTGGGCGTGCTGGAAATCGCGCCCGAGCGCATCCTGCACAAGGGCCGGTTGCAGCCGGGCCGCATGTTTTTGGTGGACACCGAGGAAGGACGCATCGTCGCCGATGAGGAAATCAAGCACCAGATGGCGTCCGCGCATCCGTACCGCGAATGGCTGGATAAATACATGGTGGAACTGGCCGACGTTCCCGACGCGCCGCACCTGCCCGGACCCGATCACGAAACCATCCTGCGCCGCCAGCAGGCGTTTGGTTACACTTTCGAAGATCTCCGCATCCTCCTGGCCCCAATGGCGAAGGACGGCGTCGAAGCCGTCGGCTCCATGGGCACGGACACCCCGCTCGCGGTGCTCTCGGACAAACCGCAGCCGCTCTATAATTACTTCAAGCAGCTCTTTGCCCAGGTCACCAATCCGCCCATTGATTGCATCCGCGAAGAGTTGATCACCTCGGCGGAAACCACCATCGGCTCCGAGCGCGACCTGCTCCACCCGGTGCCCGAAAGCTGCCGCCTGATTGAATTGAAGTCGCCGATCCTCACCAACGAGGAACTGGCGAAACTGCGGCACGTCAACATGCCCGGCTTCAAGTCCGTGTCGCTGCCCATCCTGTTCAAGGTGGCGGAAGGCGAAGCCGGCCTGGAATCGGCGATGGAAAGACTTTACAGCCGCGCGAGCCGGGCCATCGCCGACGGCGTCAACATCCTGATCCTGTCCGACCGCGGCATCGACCGCGAGAACGCGGCCATCCCCGCCCTGCTCGCGGTGGCCGGCCTGCACCATCATTTGATACGCGAGGGCACCCGCACACGCGTCGGCCTGGTCATCGAAACCGGCGAACCGCGCGAGGTGCATCATTTCTCGCTGCTCATCGGCTATGGCGCCGGGGCGATCAACCCGTACCTGGCGTTTGAAACGCTCGACGACATGATCCGCCAGGGGTTGCTAAAAAACATCGACCACAAGAAGGCGTGTTATAATTTCGCGAAGGCCGCCGTGAAGGGTGTGGTCAAGGTGATCTCCAAGATGGGGATTTCCACCATTCAGAGCTATCGCGGGGCGCAGATTTTTGAGGCGGTCGGGTTGAAGCAGACGGTGATTGACAAGTATTTCACCTGGACGCCTTCGCGCGTCGAGGGCGTGGGGCTGGATGTCATCGCCCGCGAGGTGATGATGCGCCACAATTACGCGTTCCCGGACCGGCAGGTCAATGGCCACACGCTGGACGTGGGCGGCCAGTATCAATGGCGCGCGGAAGGCGAGGTCCACCTATTCAGCCCGCAGACCATCCACAAGCTGCAACAAGCAGTACGTACCTCCAATTTCAAGGTGTTCAAGGAATATTCGGCGCTTGTCAATGAGCAGTCGCGGAAGATTTGCACATTGCGCGGATTGCTGGATTTCAAATTCGCCCCCGCGCCGATTCCCATTGAAGAAGTCGAATCGGTGGACGCGATTCTCAAGCGCTTCAAAACCGGCGCGATGTCCTACGGCTCCATCAGCAAGGAGGCGCACGAGAGTCTCGCCATCGCCATGAACCGCATCGGCGGCAAGAGCAACACCGGCGAGGGCGGCGAAGATCCCGCGCGTTACGTGAAGGACGCCAACGGCGATTCCCGCAACAGCGCCATCAAACAGGTCGCGTCAGGAAGATTCGGTGTCACCAGTCTTTACCTCGTCAACGCGCAGGAATTGCAGATCAAGATGGCGCAGGGCGCCAAGCCGGGCGAAGGCGGCCAGTTGCCGGGCGCGAAAGTGTATCCGCCCATTGCCAAGGTGCGTCACTCCACGCCGGGCGTGGGACTGATTTCTCCGCCGCCGCACCATGACATTTATTCCATCGAGGATCTGGCGGAATTGATCCACGACTTGAAGAACGCCAATCACCACGCGCGCATCAGCGTCAAGCTGGTGGCGGAAGTGGGCGTCGGCACCGTGGCGGCGGGCGTGTCCAAGGCGCACGCGGACGTGGTGTTGATCAGCGGGTACGACGGCGGCACGGGCGCGTCGCCGCAGACGAGCATCAAACACGCGGGGATTCCGTGGGAGCTCGGCCTGGCGGAAACGCATCAGACGCTCGTGCTGAACAATCTGCGCAGCCGCATCGCCGTTGAGACGGACGGACAGTTGAAGACCGGCCGGGACGTGGTGGTCGCCGCGCTGCTGGGCGCGGAGGAATTTGGGTTTGCCACTGCGCCGCTGGTGACGCTGGGCTGCATTATGATGCGGGTGTGTCATTTGAACACCTGCCCGGTCGGCGTGGCGACGCAGGATCCCGAGCTGCGGAAGAATTTCACCGGCGACCCGGCGCACGCGGTCAATTTCATGCGTTACATCGCGGAGGAAGTCCGCGAGTTGATGGCGCAGCTTGGTTTTCGCACCATCAACGAGATGGTGGGCCGCACGGACAAGCTTGAGGCGAAGACGGCGGTGGAGCATTGGAAGGCGCGCGGGCTGGACTACTCGAAAATTTTGTATCAACCGGACATGCCGGACAGCGTGGGCCGGTATTGCCAGATTGCACAGGACCACGGGCTGGACGAGGCGCTTGATAACACGACCTTGCTCAAGCTGTGCGCCCCGGCGATCGAGCGCGGCGAAAAAGTCGTCGCCGATGTGCCCATCCGTAACGTCAACCGCGTCGTCGGCACCATCCTCGGCAGCGAAATCACCCGGCGCCACGGCGTGGCCGGTTTGCCGGAGGACACGGTGCAGTTGAATTTCAAGGGCTCGGCGGGCCAGAGCTTCGGCGCGTTCGTTCCGAAGGGCGTGACGCTCCGGCTCGAGGGCGACGCCAACGATTACATCGGCAAGGGCCTTTCGGGCGGCAAGATCATCGTCTTCCCGCCGCGCGGCTCGACATTTGTGCCGGCGGAAAACATCATCACCGGCAACGTGGCGTTGTATGGCGCGACCGAGGGCGAGGTGTACATCGGCGGGATGGCGGGCGAACGTTTTGGCGTGCGCAACAGCGGCGTCAACGCGGTGGTCGAGTCCGTGGGCGACCATGGTTGCGAGTACATGACCGGCGGCCGGGTGGTGGTCATCGGGCCGGCGGGACGGAATTTCGCGGCGGGCATGTCCGGCGGGGTGGCTTACGTGCTGGACGAGGCCGGTGATTTTCCGACGCGCTGCAACATGCAGATGGTCGGATTGGAAAAGCTGGAAGACGCGACGGAAATCGAGGAAGTGCGGCAGATGATTGTGCGGCACGAGCAATACACGAAGAGCGCGCGGGCGGCGAAGGTGCTGGCGTCCTGGGCGGAAATGACGCCGAAATTCGTGAAGGTGATGCCGAAGGATTTCAAGCGGATGC
>DATMLG010000233.1:0-3684 GCA_035570675.1 Verrucomicrobiia bacterium
ATTCTGGCCGACGGGATTCTCGAATATCGCAACACTTGGGAGCATCCTCAGCTTGAGAACGGCGCCATCTTCCAACCCGTGCTCGGTCATAAAATCGCCACCATCGGACGGTCGCAGTCACGCTGGCTCGAATCCTGGGGAAATGCCGGCAAATGCGAAGTCGTCGGCCTTCCGCGGTTGGATCGTCATTGCGGGCTTCCGCGTCGGCAGCGCAAACCCACGGAGCCGTTCCGCATCCTCGTCAATACCGCCATCACGCCTTACTTCACGGAAGCGCATCGACAAAAGATGACCGCGTCCCTGCGCGACCTCAAATCGTTTTTTGATTCTGTTGCCACGATAAACGGCATCAAGCTGGAACCCGTATGGCGCCTGACCAAGGGGCTGGACGCGGAGATTGGGGTTTCGTCGCAGGCCTCTGAATTTTCCGGCCACGAAATGGCCGTGGCGCTGCAGCAAGTGGATGCCGTGATCACCACACCATCCACCGCGATCCTGGAAGGCACGTATTTTGGCCTGCCCGTGGCGGTTCTGGATTATTGCAACACGCCTCAATACATTTCCACCGCATGGCGGATTACGGCTCAGGAACAGATCGCAACCACCCTGACTGAATTGATTTCTCCTGCGGAGCCCAAGCTCCTTTTCCAGGAAACCGTTCTCCATGACTCTCTTGAATGCGACACACCGGCGGCTCCGCGATTGTTGCGTCTCATCACCGGCATGGTGGAGCAGGGTCTCCTCGCCCGCGCGACACGCCGGCCGCTTGAATTTTCAGAGTCAATCCTTCCCACCCGCGCAACCGCCATCCGCGAAAATCGTTTCCGGCTGGACCGGCTTTATCCAACGCAGACTCCCCAAGCTGCAGACGCGCAGGTAGAATCGTTTTCCTGTCCACCGACCGAGGTTTTCAACCGGGTCACAGCCTTGTTGAAACAAGGCAAGCTGGACGAGGCGAAGGAATTTCTGGGGCGCGCTTTGAAATTAAATCAATGGGACGCCGGATTGCTGCGTCCGCTGGCGGAACTGGCTGGCCGCCAGGGTTGGTTTGCGGAAGCCGCGGATGCCCTGTCGAAACTTTTGCAGATTGATCCACGCGACACCGAAGCCCTGCTGGGCAAGGCGGTATGTTCCGCCGAACGCGGGCATTCTGTTCTCGCCGGCATTCTACTGAATGATTTGATCAAGCTGGACCCGCAAAACGCCACGGCCCGCGCTTGCCTGGCAGCCTTGGCCACCCGGAACGGCGCAAAAACCGTGGGCCTGCTGCAATATTGGATTCCTTCGATCACGATATCTGACCCACCAGACGGGGATTGGTCAGGTATGCCGCCGGGACCCGGTCTGCGGGTCAAAGTGAAAATCGAATGCGCCGTCAATGCCGTCTAATCCGCAATGAAAGCCATTAACCAGTCATCCTCCGGCCAGGCCAGCACGAAGGTGCTCTTCATTTCACATGACGCGCAACCGCACGGCGCGCAAATCTTGCTCCTGCATTTGGTTCGGTGGATTGCCGCGAACACGCAAATCATCACGCATGTGCTGCTCAAGCAGGATGGCCCGTTACGTAAGGATTTTGACGCTGTCGCGCGCACAACAGTATGGCGGCAGGATGACGCGGCCGGGTTCCTGCGGAAATGCCGGCAGGAAAAATACGATGTCATTTATTCCAACACCGTCACGAATGGCACGTTGCTGGAGGCGCTAGCCGCGCTGGAATGCTCCGTCATTTCGCATGTGCATGAACTCGGCTACTGGATCACCTACCGGTCCGGCGCGCTCAACAACGCGCAGGTGGTTCACCACACGGATTGTTACATCGCCGCATCGCAGGCCGTCGCGGATTGCTTGCACGACACGCTCGGTTTGCCGATGGAAAAGATATTTCCAGTCCATGAATTCGCGGCCACTCGTCTGGAGGGGTTTGATGCGGCAGCGGCCCGCCGGCGCATTCGGGAAGAATTGAAAATTCCGGCGAATGCTCCGGTCATCGGCGGTTCCGGCACGACTGACTGGCGTAAATCCCCGGATTTGTTCGTCCAACTCGCGCGGGCATTGCAGAAGCGGATGGCCCCGAAAGAGGTTCATTTCGTGTGGGTGGGCGGCGACGCTTCCGGCCCGGAATTTGGCATGCTCTGGCATGACGTGCGCCGCATCGGCCTCGAGCCGTTCGTTCATTTCGTGGGACATCGCGAGAATCCGCGTGATTATTTCGCGGCGTTCGATGCGTTTGCTCTCACTTCCCGCGAAGATCCCTATCCGCTGGTGGTGCTGGAAGCCGCGGCGCTGGGACTGCCGATCCTGGGCTTTGAAAAATCCGGCGGCATCGGGGAATTCGTGGAGAACGACGCCGGTTTCATGGTGCCGTATTTAGACATTGATGCCATGTCGGCGCGCGCGGCGGAATTGCTGGGTGATGAGAATCTACGGCGGAAGCTTGGCGCGCGCGCCCGCGAAAAGGCTGCGCAACGGCATGACGTAAGCGTGGCTGCGCCGCGGATTGTCAATATCATCGAGTGGGTAAAATTAACCTCCCATTTGGCCCGCGCCGGAAAGAAAGCCGCGGCGTGAGCCGGAAAAAATCGAACCACCACCACCATGAACATATCAAACTTCTTTGACCGGCTGGAATGGAAGGAGGACCGGATGCTTCTCGACGGTCATGTTTACCGGCTCCAGCATTTCAACGGGCCGTGGACCGGCGGCAGCAATCATTTTATTTTCTACAAAACCCGCGATTTGGTTGACCAATACCGGAAGTTTTTCGAGGGGCGCCCGGATTTTTCCCCGCAGCGAATCTTCGAATTGGGCCTTTGGGATGGCGGCAGCATGGTTTTCTGGGCCGAACTTTTTCAGCCGTCCAAACACGTGGGCGTGGACATTCAGAACAAACAAAACAGTCCGTACTTTCAAAAATACCTGTCGCAGGAGCGCGTTCAAGGCCGGGTGAAACCGTTCTGGGCCGTGGATCAGCAGGATTCGGCGCGACTCGCCCAAATCTGGCAAACGGAGTTCGGCGCGCCGCTGGACCTGGTCGTTGATGATGCCTCCCATCTTTATGTTCCCACGCGGACCAGTTTTGAAGCGCTCTTTCCGCGTCTCCGGCCCGGCGGCCTGTATATTATAGAAGACTGGGCATGGGGCCACTGGCCCAGCTTTCTGAAGCCGGATCATGTTTGGGCCGCGGAACGGCCTCCAACGGATTTTATTTTGGAACTTTTGGAGGCCGTCGGTACCGGCCGCGGAATGATCCGCCGCATGGATGTTTTTGGCGGCTTTGTTGTGGTGGAGCGCGGGGACGCCGTGGCGAAGGGAACATTCTCGGTTAATTCTCAAATTGTGCGGCGCGAAAAGCAGCCGGTCGCGGCGGCGCTGGGCCTGTCGGAAGTCGCCCTGGCAACCAAGGATGCGTATGATTGAGAACCAACCCCGTCTCATTTCATTCTATCTGCCGCAGTATCATCCGATCCCGGAGAACGATTTGTGGTGGGGCACGGGATTCACGGAATGGACGAACGTGGGCCGGGCCAAACCGCTCTTCCCCGGGCACAATCAACCGCGCGTCCCGGCGGACCTGGGCTATTACGATTTGCGGCTGGCAGAAACGCGCGAGGCGCAGGCCGCGCTGGCGCGCGAATACGGCATCCACGGTTTTTGCTATTATCATTACTGGTTCAACGGCCG
>DATMLG010000234.1:0-7544 GCA_035570675.1 Verrucomicrobiia bacterium
TGCTGCTTTTCGATCCCCAAACCAGTTCGCAACAAACCAAACGTGACATTTTTGTCACCATCTCCCACGAAATGGCCCATCAATGGTTCGGCAATCTGGTCACCATGGCCTGGTGGGACAATCTCTGGCTCAACGAAGGCTTCGCCTCCTGGATGGAAAACAAGGCCACCGACCATTTCAACCCGGACTGGGAAATGTGGCTCACCGCCGGCCTTGAAAAAAGCGGCGTCATGAGCGAAGACGCCCGCAAAACCACCCACGCCGTCCAGTCTGCCGTGGATAACGAGAGCGAAGCCGATGATTCCTTCGACAACATCACTTACGTCAAGGGCCAGGCCTTTTTGCAGATGCTCGAGAATTACCTGGGCGAGGAGCAATTCCGCAAGGGCATTCACCGCTATCTCGCCGCCCATGAATATTCCAACACCACCACCGCCGACCTCTGGAACGCGCTGGAAAAATCCTCCGGCAAACCCGTCGCTGCCCTGTCCGCCGGCTGGACGGAACAACCGGGCCTGCCCGTCGTGATGGTCAAGTCCGATTGCGTCGGCGGCCGGCAAATCGTGACGCTGACGCAGGAACGGTTCACCGTACGCGATCCCGACGCGCAACCGTTGTCCTGGAATATCCCGGTGGCATGGTTCAGTACCGCCCACGCGGCCTCCACCCATTACACACTGCTCAAAAATACGCCCGCAGCCATTGCACTGCCAAATTGCTTCGACGCGGTCAAACTTAACGCGGGCGATTTCGGTTATTACCGCGTTGCCTATGAGCCGGCGTGGTATCAGAAAGTGAAAATCATCGGCCTGCCGCCCGCCGACCAGCTTAATTTATTGAGCGACACCTGGGCGATGGTGGAAGCCGGCCGCGCGTCCGCCACGAATTATCTCGCTCTCGCTGAAACGCTCCAATCTGCCAACACTTACGCCGTCTGGAGCCACATCCTTTCCGTCCTGGAAACAATTGACAGTCTGGAACAAAACCAGCCGGGCCGCGCAAAATTCCAGCAATATGCCTGCGTCCTGCTTCAGCCGCAGTGGCGGCGCCTCGGCTGGTCGCCCCGTCCCGGCGAGCCCATTGGCGATGCCCTGCTGCGCAGCCAGATTCTTGCCGCGCTCGGTCGTTTTGGAGACCCCGACGTCATTTCGGAAGCGCGCGCGCGTTTTGATGAATTTATTGCCCGCCCCGAGACCTTGCCCCCCGACCTGCGTCCCTCCGTTCTCAACATCGTGGGCCGATACAGCGACAGAAAAGCTTACGGTCAATTGCATGAACTCGCCCTCAATGCGAAGGGAACCGAGGAACGCCAGATGGATTACCAAGCCCTCGCCGGCGCGCTTGACCCAGCCCTCGCACAGACCACGCTGGATCTTTCCTTGACTGATGAAACCGTTCCGCAGGAGGCGTCGGACCTGGTCGCCCAAGTCGCCGGCAATGGCGAACAAACGGAACTGGCCTGGAAATTCACCCAACAACACATCAAGGAGTTGCTCGCCAAAGTGGACTCGTTCAACCGCGACGATTACGTCCCCTCCATCCTCGGCTCATGCTCGGACGCCGCCCGCGCCGATGAGCTCAAGGCCTTCGTCGCCACAAATGTTTCAGAAGATGCCTCTGCCAAGGCGGACGAAACCGCCGAGGACATTCTTTTCAAGGCCGCGCTCAAACAGCGCGAACTGCCTCAAATTGACCGATGGGTTGAGGCGGCGGCGCGAAGATAGCGACGCCCGGCTTTAATTCTCAAACCGCGGCACGGCTTCGTGCATGAAGAGCGAAATCCATTCCTTCGCCGCTGTCCGCTCCTCCGCCTCCGCCCCGCGCAATGCCACCGAGCCGTCGCGCAGTGACACTAGTTTCGCCCGGCCAAACGTGGTGATGATCCGTCCGTTTTTTGATCCGCACACCGGCTTGATTTGTATTTTCATGTGCCCAGTTTGCCCCAACCGGTTGGACAAGGAGTGTCCATGCTGTCTGAATTTTCTCGACCTAAATGTGGAGACTTACTAAAATATCTTACCCGCATTGCAACGCTTCAATGCGGGTAAGATAAAATTTAAGTCTCTTTTACCTAGATTCTCAATTTCAAATTCTGTCGTCGGCAAGCCTCACTCGATGAAGGCACATTGCCGGTCCTCGACCGCACTGGACTCACAACAAAAGTGGCGTCACGGTGTGCAAACGGCACAGAAGCGTTCGTGAATATGCGAATGCTGAGAATCGTCTGCTTTAAAGATGTTTGCCGTCCCCTTGACAAACACGCATTCCAGTCGTAAGGGGAGTACAGAAAGCTTGATTATGAAAGTCTCGGTTAAAACAGGGCGGCAGGGGTTCCGATGGGTGAGACTCGGAAGTGTTGCCGCTGTGTCGCTTTGTCTCGCATCCGGCGCCGTGTTCGCCGCGCAAACCACTGACGTACAAGCGCCGCCGCCCACGGTCATGCCCTGGGTCTCCGACGTCGTCAAAATGAACGATGCCGGCATCGCCCCGGATGTCATCGCAAATTATGTAAGAAACACCGATGCCCGCTCGACGCTCAGCGCGGACGACATCATTTACTTGCGCGATCATGGCATTTCCACCGGCCTGATTACCACCATGATCCAGCATGGAGCTGTTGCCCCATCGGCGCCGGCGGCTCAAACGGTTCCCCTGCCGGCCACTCCGGCTCCCGCGCCAGCCTACGCCCAATACCCGTCGTACACGCAGTCGCCTGCGCCGGATTATTCGGCTTATCAGCAACAGCCGGATGTTAATTACAATTATTACAGCTACCCAAATTATGGCTACAACACGCCCTATTACTGGAATTATTATTACCCCTATTATCCGGTGTGGTATTATCCTTACGGATTCGGCTTCCGCAACCGGTTCTGCTTCCGGCCTGGATTTGGCCATGTCGGATTCGTCGGCGGGTTCCACGGCGGCACGGTTCACGCCTTTAGTTCAGTCCATTTCAGCGGCGGCATGGGTGGTCACGGCGGACGACGGTAAGCCGCTGGGCTGATTACGGCCCGAACGATTTCTTAAGCCGGATTGTCGCGTTCCTCTCGGTCTTCCGGTTCGTCCGTGTCCGACGCGGTGGGTTCAGGGGCCGGTGTTGGCTCCGGCGAAGAACTTCTGGGTTGCCGGTAACCGCCACGATCGCCCCGCAATCGCCTTAAAGATTCGCGCAGCATTTCAATCTCCCGTTCCGAACCTGTCTTCTCACGATCCGCCTGCACCAAGGTGCGCAGGATTTCGTTGATGTCTTCCAAAACCTTTTCCAGGTCCGACTGCACTTCCTCCACCTGTTCGATGGCCGTGCGAAGATCGCCCGTGGGACGCGCCTCGCCCGATTCCCTCTCCCGCGGCGGGGATGAGTCGCCCCGGTCGTCCGGCCGGGATTCCCGACCGCCGCCCCCGCGTCCACCCCGTCCACCCCGGCGCCCTCCCCGAAATCGTGGGCGCCGCGGATCAGGCCGCCATTGTCCTTCGGTTGATGCCGGAACGGCGGCCTTTTCCGCTGCGGCATCCGGCTGGCCTTCTGGTTGTTCGTCTGGATTCATCTGTCTGCCCGCGAATTTCAGCTTCTCCACGATTAAAATCAATGGAATAAATGATAATACTCATCTTGCGTCCGGATCGTTGCGAAACTGCCTCTTGACAAAACCGCGCTTGGACTTGCCCAAATCCACCAAATAAGCCACCATTCCGTTCGACCATTCTGAAGCCGTGACCCGGTGCCAGGCGGCTGTCGGAGCCCCTGTTGTAGCCTTTTTGGGCTTGCGGTTTTGGGATAATTTGTTTTAGTCTCGAACATGACCTCCAGCCAGCCAAATTTACCAATTATGCCCCCAAAAAACGGGCTTTGTCGAAAGCGCCTCCCGACGCCTGGCTGCCTGCTGACTTGCTCAATTTCCTCGGCGATGGCGGCCTGTTATTTCGAACCTGCCGCATGAGAAAGTTAGTTTACCTTCTGCTCCTCGGTTTGTTCACCCTTCCGCGCGAGAGTTTTGCCCTGGGCGAGGTTCGTTATGTGGAAAACAGTCCGAGCCGGGGAAGCTTCGCGTTGGTTGGACCGGACACGGCCGCAATTCTTGCGGACACCAATGACTGGCCCGGAGTCATCCGTGCTGCCCACGACCTTCAGGCCGACATTGCCCGTGTCACTGGCCGCACTCCGGCGGTTCTAAATGATCCAAGCGCCGCCGGCAAAAGCGTCGTCATCGTCGGCACGATTGGCAAAGGCGGCCTGATCGACCGGTTGATTCGCGAAAAAAAAATCGAGGCGCCGGAAATCACCGGCAAATGGGAGTCCTATTTTCTGCAAGTCGTGGCCCATCCCCTGCCCGGCGTCGAAAACGCGCTCGTCATCTGCGGCAGCGACAAGCGCGGCACCATTTACGGCATTTATGAATTGTCGGAGGAAATTGGCGTTTCACCATGGTACTTTTGGGAGGATGTGCCCGCCCATCACGCGGATGCACTGTATGTTAAGGCCGGGAAATATATTCAGGGACCGCCCGCGGTCAAATATCGCGGCATTTTCCTGAATGATGAAGCGCCTGATCTCACCGGCTGGGCCAAGGAAAAGTTCGGCGGTTACAATCATACATTCTACACCAACGTCTTTGAACTGCTCCTGCGGCTCAAGGCGAATTATCTCTGGCCCGCCATGTGGGACAACTGCTTCAGCGAGGACGACCCGGTGAACCCCCAACTCGCGGACGAATACGGCATCGTCATGGGCACCTCGCACGTCGAGCCGATGATGCGCGCGGACAAGGAATGGAACCGCGCCGGCTACGCCGCGAACCAGTGGAATTTTGACAAATTCCCAGATGAACTGACCGCCTTCTGGAAGGACGGCATCGAGCGAAACAAGCCCTACGAAAACATCATCACGATGGCCATGCGCGGGAAAATTGACACGCCGATGTCCGAGAGCAACAACATCGCGCTGCTCGAAAAAATCGTGGTCGCCCAGCGCAAGCTCATTGCGGACGTTTTCCAGACCAATGTCGCCGCCGTGCCCCAACTTTGGGCCCTCTACAAGGAGGTGCAGGGCTATTACGAGGACGGCATGCGCGTCCCCGACGACGTGACGCTGCTCTGGTGCGATGACAATTGGGGCAACGTCCGCCGGCTGCCCACCGCGGAGGAACGCCACCGCAGCGGTGGTGCGGGCATCTATTACCATCTGGACTACGTCGGCGGCCCGCGCAATTACAAATGGGTCAACTCCGTGCCCATCACCAAAATCTGGGACCAGATGAATCTTGCCTTCCAGTACGGCGCCGACCGGATTTGGATCGTCAACGTCGGCCATCTCCAGCACGTGGCTTATCCGACGGAATTCTTTCTCTCGATGGCCTGGAACCCCGCCGTCTGGCCGAAGGAAAGGCTTTCGAACTTCACGCGGCAATGGGCGGCGCGTGAATTCGGTCCCGACCACGCCGCGCAAATCGCCGACATCGTCGCCAAATACACCAAGTACAACGGCCGCCGCAAGCCCGAACTGCTTGCGCCCGACACGTTCAGCCTTTTGAATTACCAGGAGGCCGTCCGCGTTCTCGGCGATTGGATGAAGTTGACCGCGGAAGCCGGGGAAATCAGCGAACAACTGCCTGCCAACGAGCACGACAGTTTCTTCGAGCAGGTGCTCTACCCCATCAAGGCCTGCGCAATCGTAAACGAACTTTATTTTGATGCCGCCCTGAATCATTTATACGCCACCCAGGGCCGCGCCAGCGCGAACGTTTACGCCAACGCGGTGCGCGCGTTGTTCAAGGCTGATGCAGATCTCGCCTCGAATTATGAGCACGAAATCGCCGGCGGAAAATGGGTCCACATGATGGATCAAACCCACATCGGCTACACGTCGTGGCAGCAGCCGAATCGCAACATCATGCCCGCCGTCCGCGAAATCGAAGTGCCCACCAACGCCGACATGGGCGTGGCCGTCGAGGGCTCCGCTTCCGTGTGGCCCGGGTCGTCGGAGGAACCGGTTTTGCCGACGTTCGATGTTTTCAACCAGTCGCAGCACTACATTGATGTCTTCAATCGCGACGCGACACCGTATAAATTTTCGGCGGCGGCCAGCGCGCCGTGGATTCAAGTTTACCCAAGTCCGGATGGGGACCCGGTGGCCCCGGAACAACGCCTCTGGGTGAACATTGACTGGGCGAAGGCGCCGGCGGGTTCGACGTACGGCTGGGTAAAAATCCCCGGTCCCGGCACCAACGCCGTCACCGTCAAGGTGAATTCTTTCAATCCGCCACAGCCCCAAAGAGATTCCTTCGATGGCTTCGTCGAATCTGGCGGCGTGGTTTCCATCGAGGCGGAACATTTCACCAAGAACGTCGCCGCGAATGATATTCGCTGGGAAACAATCCCCGATTACGGACGCACCCTGTCTTCGATGTCGGTTTTCCCGGTCACGGCATCCAGCGTAATGCCCCCGGAAAATTCACCGCACCTTGAATACAAAATGTACCTATTCAGCACCGGCCAGGTCGAGGTCACCTCCATCATCGCGCCCACCCTTAATTTTGTGCCGGGACGCGGCCTGCGCTTCGCGGTGTCTTTTGACGACGAACCGCCGCAAATCGTGACGGCGGTGCCCAAGGGATTTTTTGTGGATAATGGCGTCCGGGATTGGGAACAATCCGTGCGGGACAACTGCCGGGAAATCAAATCCACGCATACAATTGAGAAGCCCGGCGAGCACACCTTGAAAATCTGGATGGTGGATCCGGCGGTCGCGCTGCAAAAAATTGTGGTCAACACCGGCGGCCTGAAACCAAGTTACCTCGGCCCGCCGGAAAGTTTTCACGGCCCGGTCAAATTGTCATCCCGCGAATGAAACTCGGCCTTGGGCTTTATCGCCACCAGCTCAACGCGGAGCATTATCGCTTCGCCAGACAATGCGGCTGCACGCATCTCGTCATTCATCTCGTCGATTATTTTCGTTCGTCGCGCAGCAACCGGCCCGGTGACCAGCCCGTCGGCGACGACACCGGCTGGGGCCTGGCCGGCGATCCGGATCGCATCTGGTCCTATGAGGAACTCGCCGCGATTAAAAAGGAAATCAACGCCGCCGGCCTGGAACTGGAGGCCATCGAAAATTTCGATCCGGCGCATTGGCACGATGTCCTGCTCGACGGGCCCAAAAAGCTTCAGCAGTTGGAAAACTTAAAAACGCTCATCCGCAACGTCGGCCGCGCCGGCATTCCGGTCTTCGGCTACAATTTTTCCATCGCCGGTGTCGCCGGCCGGGTGAAGGGAAAATTCGCGCGCGGCGACGCCGAAGCCGTCGGCATGGATGGTCCTCTGGACAAACCGCTGCCTCACGGCATGGTCTGGAACATGGTTTACGACAAAAACGCCGCGCCCGGCAATGTCCCGTCGGCAACCCCCGAACAGCTCTGGCAGCGGTTGAAGGTCTTTCTCGACGCAATTATTCCCGTGGCCGAGGAGGCGGGCGTCACCCTCGCCGCGCATCCCGACGATCCGCCGCTGCCCACGGTGCGCGCCCAGCCGCGGCTGGTCTGGCAGCCCGC
>DATMLG010000235.1:0-2330 GCA_035570675.1 Verrucomicrobiia bacterium
ATCACGGACAGTCCGGACCGCGCGGCGTTGCCGTTTGTGCCGATCGATCCGCCAACGATCCAGATGCAGTTCGCCGTCAATGACGGTCCGCTGGCCGGGCAGGACGGAAAGCTTGTCACGGCGCGGCACATCTGGGACCGGTTGGTCAAGGAAACCCGCACGAACGTCGCGCTGCGCATTTCGCAGACGGACCTGCCGAACGTCTTCAACGTCAGCGGCCGCGGCGAAATGCAGATCGCCATTCTTGTCGAGCAAATGCGGCGCGAAGGGCATGAAGTGCTGGTTTCGCGGCCCGAAGTCATTTATCGCAAGGACAAGGACGGCAACTTGCAGGAGCCGATTGAAAAGTTGTTCCTGGAAATTCCCAAAGACGCGATGGGCGATGTCATGCAAAACCTGGCCGCCCGCAAGGGCGACATCACCGCAATGAACCATCACGGCGATGATGTCAGCATCGAGGCCATGATTCCGACGCGCGGATTGATCGGGTTCGAGACCGATCTCGTGAACCAGACGCGCGGGCTGGGCGTGATGAGCCATTTGTTCCACGAGTACGGCCCGGACCGCGGGGACATCGCCGCGCGCAAGAACGGCTCGCTCGTCAGCATGGAAGACGGCGAGGCGATGGCGTATGCGTTGAACATGGTGCAGGAACGCGGCCGCCTCATGGTGGAACCGGGCGACAAGATTTACGCGGGGATGATCGTGGGCGAGAACGCCCGCGAGAACGACATCCCCGTCAACCCCTGCAAGGCCAAGCGCCTGACCAACATGCGCTCACAAGGCGACGGCAAGGGCATCGCCCTGGCCGCGCCGTTGAAGATGTCCCTCGAACGCGCGTTGGAATACATCGGGCCGGATGAATACGTGGAAGCGACGCCCAAGAATCTGCGTTTGCGCAAGAAGGAACTGGACGAGACCAAGCGCAAACGCGCCGCCCAGAGCCGCGCGCCGAAGATTGTGGAAGGGTGACGGTTCGTTGAAAGCTTTTCACGGTAGAACGAACTAGCAGCCCGTGCCGTGTGCTGCGGCTATTGATTTGGTTGGGGAATCAGAGGACGCCACGCAAATGCCATATCCACGGTATCAGGAGGAACGCGATTAGAAGAATTGCAAAATATCCAAAACGGATCAGCTGCAGGTCCATTTTTGATGGAGATTGAGGATTCCGACAGATTAGAGTTGCAGCACCGCCCCAAAATGCCACCAGTGCAACACCACAAAACTGCGCAATCATGCCTCCATCTAAAATCAACGAGCTTAAAAGGCAAATGACAAGTTGGAGACCGATCGCCTCAAAAATTGGGCTATCGTACTTCTGTGAGATGGGCAATCGTAATTTCAAGTTCATTGAGCATTTATCCTATTCCGCAAGGTAGCATTGCGGGACGTGTTTTGAAAGTCGAAAGTGTAAGTCTTAGGGGCATTCGGAATGCCTTCCAGAATGGTTGTCACTCAGCTTTTAATGTGGTAGTGTATCCTCGTGAGCTTTACCGAAGTTCTTGAAGGGTTGCCGACGCTGACGCTGGAACAGCGGCAGTTGCTTATTCGCCGTGCCTTGGAACTGGATGAGTCGTCGCTCGCGCCGCAGGATGACGCGCTGGTTGAGGAACGTCTGGCGAAACATCGGCAGAACCCCGAGACGGCAGTCCCGCTTGAAACGATGAAGGCACAGTTGAGGTCCCACACGCCCAAATGAGCTGGCGGGTGGTCATCCGACCCGAGGTGGAACAGGATGTGGCCGAGGCCGCCGCTTGGTATGAGACACGGCAGTCGGGACTGGGAGGCAAATTCGTGGAGGAGATTATCCGAGTGTGGGATGCGCTGGCGGAAAATCCTTTGCTCAACGCCCGAAAACATCCTCACAAGGACATTCGCTGGAAGTATCCCGACCGCTTTCCCTTTCGGGTGATTTACCAAATGGACGAGGCCTCTCAAACTGTGATTGTTGCCGCCGTCCTCCATGCCGCAAGACATGATCGTCATTGGCAGCGTCGCTTATGATGAAGCGCCTCGCACACCGACGCCCCACCTTCTTTTTGTCTCCAATAACATTTGACAGGGTTGCGACCCGACTTTAACTTGGATTCGACAAATTTATGGCCGATAACATTCCAAATCTGCCCGGTGGTGCGGTTCCGCCCAAGCCGGAAACGTCGAAGATTCAGCCCAAGAAGGAGACGGTGCGCATCAACCTGCCGCCCAAACCTTCCGCCGCGCCCACCATCAAGCTCCCCACTTTGCCGCCCGGCGGCCCGTCCCAGTCCAGCCTCGGGCCGAGCCCCCTGCCGCCGCCGCCGACGTCCTCGGGCGCCCGCGCCGCCGCGCCT
>DATMLG010000236.1:0-2929 GCA_035570675.1 Verrucomicrobiia bacterium
CCGCCTCCAATGGCCGCGTCCGAGCCCGTGTTGAAATTGTTAAGACCGCCCCCGATGACCGCGTATGTTTGTCCATTCGTATTGCCCACGCCGCCGCCGATCACCGAGTAGGTGCCGCCATTCAAAAGCTCGTTTCGCAAACCGCCGCCAATCACGGCGCCATCCCCGGCGTTCGAATTTCCCGCGACGTTGTTTCCATCCCATCCGCCTCCGCCAATGAATGACCCGTTGCCGGACGCCGTGTTAAACTCGCCGCCCGCGATCGTCGCCACCCTGGCGTTGGCTGGAATCTGATTCTGCACGCCGCCGCCAATGGTCCCAAAATCCGCCGCCACGCTGTTGGTGAACGCCAGCGTGCCCCCGTAATTGGTGGCGCCGCCGCCGGCAATCACCGCCCCCACGGCTCCTGCCTGCACAAAATTCACCGGGGCCCCGCCGATCATATTCGGCGCGCCGTTGACGTTGGTAAAGCCCTTGGAAATTGCGATCGAAGAGACGCCGCCGTATTCAAGCCGCAGGGCGCGTACGCCGGCCACCCGCACCTCCAGCGGGAGGGTGTCCGTCGTCCCAAGGAAACTGCCGTTCGTGGGATTGGCACCCGCGTTTCCGCTCAGCCGCCAGGCGCTCAGGTTGGTCAGTCCCGCGCCATTACCGACAAAGCTGTTCCCGGCATTGCTCAGCGTGACGGCGCTGGAATACACGCCCGCAAGCGCGCTGGAAGGCACGGTCCCCGTGAGTTGCATGGCCGCGACCGGGCCTGTCACATTCCCGGCGCTTCCGGCATAGATCGCATATGGCGTGGCCGTCAACGGCTGCAAGGGATTCAGCGTCGTGTAGTTGCTCCCGCCGTTCGTGCGCACATCCACCTCCAACCAGTAGTTACTGCCGGTAAAAAGATTCGCGCCAAAATCCGCGCTCACAGTAAAGAGTCCGTTGCTGATTGGAACGTTGTTCGTCAAAATTGTGCCCGGGTAATTGTTTCCCAAGGGATCGGAAGCAATCCGCAAACGAAGATCGTAGTGTCCATTCGCCGGATTCCCGCCGTCATTAAGCCGGCCTTGATACGTAAACGCCGTTCCCTGCCCGAAGGCCGCGTTGATAAGGGCGAGAAAACTGCACGCTACGCTGATGATGGGCAATATGCTTCGATGTTTCATGTTCGATATGAATGGAGGATCTGGGATTTAAGTACAACACGCCTCAACACAACCAGTCGTGTGAAGCGACCAGAAATTGTGGAAACAAGTCTTACCTGATTGGGGCGATACTAAATATTAGAAACCGTCTCTCGTCAAGCAAAATAGGCCTGACTTGCGCCACTTTTGGAAGTGGCCAGCGTGCCGGCCTTCAAATATCAGCTCATGCTCCGCTCAATTCCTGCCACAAATACGCCGACATTTCCTGCCCCTTTGCAAAACATCCGAGATCAAATTTCTCGTTTGGAGAATGCGCGTTGTCATCCGGCAACGCCAGTCCCAGGAGCAGAGTGTCGACGCCCAGCACTTTCTTGAAATCGTTCACGATGGGAATTGAACCTCCCTCGCGCAGCAAAACCGGCTCCTGGTTGAATGCCAGCTTCAAAGCCCGCAGCGCCGCCTGCGCCTTTGGCCCATTCGGCGAAACGAGGTACGGCTCTGCGCCATGGCCCGATTCCACTTCCATGCGCACCGTCGGCGGACACAGCTTCAGCAATTGCTGGCGCACACTCTTGACAATTTTCGCCGGGCTCTGGTTTGGCACCAACCGGAACGTCAGCTTCGCGCGCGCCCACGCCGGGATGATGGTCTTGCTCCCCTCGCCCTGGTATCCGCTCGTGAGCCCGTTGATTTCCAGCGTCGGCCGCGCCGTGCGCCGTTCCGTCGAGGTGAATCCCCGCTCACCAAACAATTCCGGCACGCCCAGAAACTTCCGGTATTCCCCCTCGCTCCCCGGCAAGCGCGCCAACTGCCGCTTCTCATAGGCCGTGAGTGGATTGACATCGTCGTAGAAGCCGGGAATGGCGATGCGACCGTTCGCGTCGCGCAACTTCGCCAGCAACTGGCACAACGCCATCGCCGGATTTTCCACCGAACCGCCGAACAGACCCGAATGCAAATCCCGCGACGGCCCGCGCATGATGATTTCAAATGCCGCGATTCCCCGCAGAGAATAGGTCAGCGCTGGATGTTTCGGACTCGGCATGCCCGTGTCAGAAATGACAATCGCATCGCACTTCAATTCCGCGCGATGCGTCTTGAGAAACGCCGTCAGATGTTTGCTGCCGACCTCCTCCTCGCCCTCGATGAGAAAGGTGATGTCGCACGGTAGTTCCGTTCCCGTTTTCAGATAAGCTTCCACGGCCTTGAAATGCGCCAGGTTCTGGCCCTTGTTGTCCGTCGCGCCGCGCGCGTAAAGCGAATGCCCCTGAATGCGCGGTTCAAATGGCGGCGATTTCCACAACTCAAACGGCTCGGCCGGTTGCACGTCGTAATGTCCGTAAACGACGAAGTGCGGGCGCTTCGAGTTTTTGGCGCGCGGCGTTTTTGCCATGACAATCGGATGTCCGCCCGTCGGGCAAATTTTCGCCTCCAGCCCGATGCCTTTCGCGTGCTGCACCACCCATTGCGCGCAGGCCTTCATGTCCTCCCGATGCTGCGGCTGCGCCGAAACACTGGGGAACCGCACGTAATCACAAAGTTCCCGGATGAACCGCGCCTGATTCGCCCGCAAGTAATCAATCACTTTTTGCATGTCTTCAAAATGGCGGCCCGGGCCGCAAAACGCAAAACTATTCCCCTGCCCCTTCATCATCCCCTTTGCAATTGCGCCTGTTTCGCGCCATATTGGCCACGTGAACCACGGGCGTAATGCGGCGCAGAGGAGGCTGATTTGAAAATCTCGGTCGTCGTGCCCGCCTTTAACGAGGAAAAACTTCTCGCCGCCAGCCTGG
>DATMLG010000237.1:0-3049 GCA_035570675.1 Verrucomicrobiia bacterium
CAAGAAAATTTTCCTTTTCGCACCATGCGTCATCTGCATTTCCTCCGTTTGGTTTCCATTCTGTTCATTGCCCTGGTTTCCGTGGCTTTGGCCAAAGCCGAAAATTTCCGCCCCTACAAGGGCGCCATCGTGATGGACGCCGCCTCCGGTCAGGTCCTCTTCGAGGATCATCCCGATGAAATTGGCCCGCCGGCCAGCGTGACCAAGCTGATGACCTTTCTCGTCGTGCAGGACCGCATCACCAGCGGCGCGCTCACGCTGCAATCGCCGGTCACGATCACACGCGAAGACGAGCGGGTCGCCATGCTGCGGGACAGCACCAACGTCCGGTTGAAGGAAGGCGAAGTCTTTCCCATCGATGAACTGCTCTATGCATTGATGATCCAATCGGCCAACGACGCCGCCAACGCCCTGGCCCACGCCGCAGGTGGCTCGCGCGCGGCTTTTGTCGAAATGATGAACGCCAAGGCCCGCCAACTCGGCCTGGTTCACACCACATTTCACTCACCCAACGGCCTTCCGCCCCCCCACGGCCAGTTGCCTGACGTCACCTCGCCACGCGACCTCGCGCTCCTCAGCCGCTACCTGCTGCTCCACACCAATATTCTGCGCTACACCTCCGTGCGTGCCCGCCCCTTTGGCGTCGGCGTGCGCGTGCAGATCGTCGCGATGACCAACCACAACCATCTCCTCGGTCGCATCATGGGCTGCGATGGCCTCAAGACCGGATTCACCAACGGCGCCGGTTTCTGCCTCGCTGCCACCGCCCATCGCGGCAATCACCGCATCATCGCCGTCATCATGGGCTCCTCCGATGCAAAATCGCGCGACCTCAAAATGGCCGAGCTCATCGAAAAAGGTTTTGCCCGACTCCCGGCCGGTGCGGCCTTCGACAATTTCCCGCCTCCGACGCCCGAAACCACTCCCTCCACCGCAACCACCCCATCCGCCGGCAACGACACAACCGCCGGCTCTGCTGCACCGGTTCAAACCCTGCCATCCGACTCAACTCCTGCATCGTCCAGTTCAAACACGGACAGCAATACGCCTGCCGTTAGGTTCCAGGTGCAGACCAGCATACCTTAAGCGGGCCACACGGAGCTTTCACCGCTGGACAGCTTTGTTATAGTGACGCCATGCCGCCGTTGCGATTCTTTGCATTTTTATTCCTGGCGCTCAGCGCGCTCACTGCCACGGCCAAGCCACTGGTCGTAAGTACGAACACGATTTTGAACGATCTGGTCAGCGCGGTCGGTGGCGATCTGGTCGATGGGCGCTGCCTCCTGCCGCCGGGAGCCGATCCCCACAGTTACGAGCCCAATCCGCAGGATATCCGTCTGCTGACTCAGGCAGATCTCGTGGTGGTCAACGGCCTCGGCTTGGAAACGTGGTTGCAAAAGCTTGTGGAAAATGCCGGCCTCCGCCGGCCGGCCCTGGTCGCAAGCACAGGTGTCGTTCCTCTTCATGTCGGGAAATCAGTCACGCCTGATTTTGACGAACGCGAACTTGGTGAGATCGACCCGCACGCCTGGCAGGATCCCCATAACGTCCGCCTCTACGTCGAAAACATCCGCGATGCCCTGGCCGGCATTGACCCCGCCCACGCGGATGTATTTGCAAAAAACACCAAGGCCTATTGCACCCGGCTCGACGAACTTGATGTGTTTGCCCGCGAGCAAATCAGTTCACTGCCGTCCGATCAGCGCAAACTCGTGACTTCACACGACGCACTGCACTACCTCGCCCGGACCTACGGTCTCACCATTGTGCCAGTGAGCGGATTGAGCCCCGATCAGGAGCCCAGCGCGAAATCGCTCGCTGCACTCATAAATTTCATCCGTGACCAGCATGTTCGCGCTGTTTTTTTTGAATCCACCACCAACCCCAAAATCGTCAGCCTCGTCGCGCAGGAAGCCGGGGTCGATGTCGTCGGTTCGCTTTACACCGACAGCCTCGGCCCGCCAGGCTCGCCTGGCGCGACATTCGCCGGTATGTTCCGCTCCAACATCGAAATGATCGTGAAAGCGCTAAAATAAACCCGTGGTTGATTCCGCCCACAACATCCTGAGGTTCCACGATGTCACCGTTTGCTACGGACATCGCGTCGCGATCGATCACGTCACCATCAACATTCCGTGCGGAAGCCTCACAACCATCGTGGGGCCAAACGGCGCGGGCAAAAGCACCTTGCTGCGTGCCATCCTCGGCTGGCACGCCCTGACGACGGGGGAGATTCGCATTGGCGACACCCACACCCACCATCTGCTGCCCCGCCTCGCTTATCTGCCCCAACGCCACACGGTCGACTGGGATTTTCCCATCACCGTACGAGCGGTGGTCGAACAGGGACGCTATCCTTCGCTGCGCTGGTTTCAGCGCCTCTCCCCGCACGATCACGGGATCGTGGACCACGCCCTGGCCGAACTCGACATCACCACCCTCGCCGACCGGCAGATTCGCATGCTGTCCGGCGGCCAGCAGCAACGGGTTTTCCTGGCGCGGGCCGTCGCCCAGGGCGCGGACATTTTTCTGCTCGATGAACCTTTTGCCGGCCTCGATTTGCACGCGACCGACGAACTGGCCCACGTCCTCCGCGGCTGGGAAGCCCAGGGCCGCACCGTCCTCGCCGTGGTCCACGATCTCGCGCTGGCCCGGCAACACTTCACCAATGCCGTCCTGCTCCATACCCATCTGGTGGCCGCCGGCCCGGTCGCCGCCGCGCTGACTCCCGGAAATATTAATGAAGCGTTTCGCGGTGGTGCCTGCGTGCATGACGAGCCGTTGAAGCTCGCCCGCACAACGAATTTTCCTCCATGACGCTGCACCACCTTTTCATCGAGCCTTTCACTTACGGCTTCATGCAGCGCGGCCTGATCTCCGCGTTGTTGCTCAGCGTGAGCGGGGGATTGCTCGGTTCCATCCTGGTCCTGCGCCGGCTCGCGCTCATGGGCGACGCCCTCTCGCATTCACTGCTGCCGGGTGTTGCCCTAGCTTTTCTGCTTTTCGGCACCAACACCCTCGCCCTCTTCGTCGGCGCACTGATCGCAGG
>DATMLG010000238.1:0-4503 GCA_035570675.1 Verrucomicrobiia bacterium
GCCGATCTGCGCCACGGCCAGTCGCATGGGCCTCACCAGGGACTTGTTCGTCACGCCGGCGGGCGTCTCGCGATATACACTGCTAATCATCGCTGCGTAACTATTGTGTTGTTCCCGTACGGAGAGACCGGTGGTGTCGCAGCCCGTCATCAACAGGGCCGCAGGCATGATTGCCGCCAGCAGAATGGTTTTTTTCATATTTTTGTTTTTTTATTGTTGTTGTTTTGTTGCTTTCGCCGGGTCACCGGCTTTGACTCCCGCACGCTATCCCTCCCCGGCTCCCGTGCGTTAATTGATAAAACTGCGGCAGGCATCGTTTGTATCAATGCAGAATGTCCGGCTTTTTTGCGCCGAAACTTTCAGGCGGTTTGAAACGCATCGAAATTGACTGGTTTCCGGGCATCGAAATCAACCCGTTGGGCACCGTCGAAACCTATGTGGCTGACGGGTTTGGCGTTGGTTTTCGCGTGTCTATTCCCAAGACAAAGATGTCCCTAAAAGTTCTTTCACTTTTGCTCCATGGCCGTGCGCCGGTCGCCTTTGGCGCTCTGTCGCGTGAAAAAGACATCGTCTCCATTGCGGACGTTGCTGGACGAATCAATGGCAACCGTGGGTCGTTTACGTCATAAGTCACGCTCAGCGGGGGCCTGGGAGGTGGAAATGGCAAAGGAGTTGCTGCTTGGGACTCGTAAGTAGTAGCAGGAAATACTATGGCACTGCCATTTTTTAACGGGCAATCGAAGAAACGCGACCAAATCATCGCCATTGATCTGGGCGGCCGTTCCACCAAAGCCGTCCATCTTCAGCGTCGCGGTGATGCGTACACGTTGCTCCGCTACTGCATCATGGACGCTCCGATTTACGAAAAAAATCTTTCGGTGAGCCTGCTGGCGGACCACCTGAAGGCGGTTTACCAGGCGTTGGAAACCAAAACCAAATTCACAAGCCTCTCCATCGGCATCACGGACTCGCTGGTACGGCATACGGATCTCCCGCAAATCCCCCTTGAGGACATGCGCCAAATTCTCAAGAACAACTCCAAGAATTATCTCCAGCAGGACCTGCCCGGCTACACTTTCGACTGCTACTTCATTCCCACACGCTCCTCGGGGGCGCCGGGAGAGGGCATCAAGTTCAACGCCAACTCGCAAAAACTGAAGGTCCTCGTGGGCGGTGCCAAGAAGCAGCTCGCCGACGACATCCAGGCCGCCGTCAGGCAGGCCGGCTTGATCCCCGACCACCTGGCTCCGGGAATCGTCGGTCCGGTCAACGCCTTTGAACTGGCGAATCCCGATTTGTTCACCAAGGACGCCCTCGCCCTGGTTGACATCGGCTTCAAGGCCACTTCCATCTGCCTGCTGCAAAAGGGCGAATTGATCGTCAGCCGCGTCGTCAACATCGGCGGCGACAGACTGACCCAGGGGCTGGCTGAATCCATGGGCATCAGCTACGCGGAGGCCGAAGGCATCAAGGTCGGCATGCCGGCCGAAGTCCAGGCCAATTTGGAACCGTTGCTCACGCCGCTGGGGCGGGAATTGCGCGCATCGATTGATTTTTTTGAACATCAACAAGACAAGACGGTCAGCACAATCTACATCTCCGGAGGCTCAGCCAGGTCCGAGTTCATCATGAAGAGCCTCGAGGCCGAATTGATGGCCCCCTGCAAGCCGTGGAACCCGGCCGCCACCCTGCAACTCGCCCTGCCCCCCGCGCAGGCCACGGAAATCGAACATGTGGCCTCTCAATTGACCGTCGCACTGGGAACGGCTGCCACCGCTTTTTAAATCCGCCTATGCCCATCCGCATCAATCTCCTCGCTGAAGCGCAAGCCGCTGAAGAAGTCCGCCGCCGCGACCCGGCGAAGCGGGCCGGCTGGGCCGCGCTCATCCTGATCTCCGGCTTTGTCATGTGGATATGCCTTCTCCAGGCGAAAATCATCGTCGTCAACTCCAGCTTGACCGGCAAGTTGGGGCAATTGAGCTTGATGACCAACCAGTACACCGAAGTGATGGCCAACCAGAACAAATTGCGGGAGGTTTCCGGCAAGCTCACCGCCCTCAACCGCTTCGCCGAGGCCCGGTACCTTGAGGCGAACCCCCTTGATGCCCTCATGCGCGCCTCGGTGGACGGCATCCAGGTCATCCGCCTCCGCACGGACCAATCGATCGATTCCGTCGTCGACCCGAAGCCCCTTTCAACGGAGAAAGACACGCTCATTCTGGATGTGAAGGACGGCAGCGCCAATCCCGGCAACGAACAGATCAATAAATACAAACAGGTTCTGGCCGCCACCCCGTATTTCAAGGCCGAGCACATCTCCACCAACAACATTCAGCTCCGGAACCTCGGCGTGGCCCAGATTGACACCGAATCCGGCAAACCTTACGTCCAGTTCACGCTGGAATGCGTCTATCCCGAAAAAGTGCGCCGCCCATGAACAAGCTCAGCAAGGAAAAACGTAATCAGCTGATCATGATCGGGCTAGGAACGGTCGGCGTCATCGCCGCGCTCTGGTTCCTGGTGATTGGCGCGCAGAGGGACAAAATTCACGAGATCAACGATAAAATCACGGCCACCGCCGCGCAGATTGAAAAAATGCAGCAGGTCAAGAAGGCCTCCGGCAAAATCGCGGCGGAACTGGCGGAAGATCAGACGCGTCTTGCCCTCGTGGAAAACACCATGCCTTCGGGCGATTGGTACCTCTGGGTCAACACCACGCTCCGAAAGTTCAACACCCCAAACTACCGGGTGGAGATCCCGGTCATCGGCGCTCCGGTGGCCAGCACGGTGAGCCTGATCCCGTCCTTTCCCTACAATCAGCTCAGCGTCCAGGTGAACGGCTCCGCTTACTACGATGACCTGGGCAAATTCCTGGCGGACTTTGAAAACCATTTCCCCTGCATGAGGATTCAGAACCTCAATCTGGAGCCCGGCTACGGGCCGAACGCGGATGACCGGGAAAAATTGACCTTCCACATGGAAATCATCTCGCTGACCAGGATCAACTCGCAATGATCATCCCTCATTTTCACATGAAAAAAATCGCCATCATTCAAGCCTGCCTGCTTGCCTCCCTGGTCCTGGGCTTCTTTGCTTTTTCTGCGCAGGCCGACGGCATGGAGGCGAAGCCCGATGCCGCCACATCCGAAACAAATTCCGTCGCGGCCGAACCGGCGATCCCGCTTTCGGTATTTGACACCACCCAGCCTTACAAGGATCCGTTCTTTCCCAACTCGACGCGCAAAAAAGTGCAGGCGGTCGCCGCACCCGTCGTCATCAACACCGGTGACCCTTCCCAGTATGCGCTCAAAGGAATTTCCGGCGTGCAGGGCCAGGAAGTCGTCATCATCAATAATCGCAATCTGGCCGTGGGCGAAAGGGGCGACGTCACACTTCCCAACGGCGCCACCGCCTGGATTACGGTCACGAAGATCGAACAGCATTCGGCGACGATTATTCCCGATGGCCAGCAGCAGATAATCATTTCTCTGCCCAAAGAAGATTGGTGATCGCGGCCCCAAGGCCGCAACCACCAATCCCCCTCATTTATGTCCCACGCACGTTCCCGTCGCCCGGCCATGGGTGTCTCATCTGCTTTCGCGATGCTTTCCGCGCACATTTTTTCTGATGCGCGCAATCTCTTCTTCTTCGCACAAACCCGGATGTTCCAACCGGATGCGCGGCTTGTGCGCGGTTTCCCCGCCTGTCTTAATGGTGGACAAGACTTCAGATGGAATGTGGGCATTTTCCGTAGGAATACTGACCTTTTGTGCGAGCGAGTGGTTGGCACCGTTGCTGCTAAAACTCCCCCGTAACGATTGGTCATGGAATGACCAGGTTAGGGTCAGAAACAACAATTGCCAAAATGAAACTTAAATTAACGCTCGTCAGCCTGGTTGCACTCATGGCCTCCGGCTTCGTCGCCATCGCGCAAACCGCCGCGCCCGCCGGTGACAACACTCAACCCGCGGCCGCACCGGCAACGCCTCCCGTGACGGCCGATGCCTCGGCCGCCGCGACCAACGCGGCGCCGGACACCAGCGCTGCCGTGCCCGCCGTCACCAATGGCCCGGCGCAGCGCGATCCCAACGCCGTCATGCCCCTCATTTCCATGGAGGACGTGCCGCTCACGGACGCCATCAAGAATCTCGCGCGGCAGGCCGGCTTGAACTACATGCTCGACCCCCATATCCCGTTTCTTGCGCCCGGCCCTGATGGACGTTCCCAACAGCCCAACGTTTCCCTGCGCCTGGAAAACGTCACCGCCGACCAGGCCCTCGACGCCCTGCTGAACAATTACAGCCTCGCCATCGTGGACGATCCCAAGACCAAGATCTCCCGCATCACGACCAAGGATCCCGCCGCGCCGGATCCGCTGTCCACCAAGATCATTCAATTGAAGTACAGCGACCCCACGAACATGCTTGCCTCCGTGCAAACACTCCTGCTGGACAAGCGCAGCAAGGTTGTCGCCGATGTCCGAACCAGCCAGATGGTAATCGT
>DATMLG010000239.1:0-7945 GCA_035570675.1 Verrucomicrobiia bacterium
CGTGAATTCCTCCACCTTGCCGTACGTTTTCATCGACTGCTCCACCAGCTCGAACTTGTCCTGGCCGCCCGCGCCCTGAGGGCGCGCCACGTTCAGACCTTCCGTGACCTTGCCGTTCTCGATCACCTCCACGCGGTTGCCGATCTGCCGGATCACCGCCCGCGGATTGCACCCGACAAACGAATACCGCCCGATGTGCTCCCCGCCTTCCACCGACTCGAACAGGAACGATTCGCCCTGCCCGCGTATCTTGTGATACGCCGACAACGGCGTTTCAAAATCCGCCAGAATGCGCCGCGTCACCGGAATCAAGTTCCCCTGCTTCGCCAGCTCCACAAATGATTCGCTACTGGGTGAATACATGTTTGATTTTGTTCTGAGTTGACCGTCAGTTTAACCCGGTGCCCGGCGGATGCGCCAGACGGAAAGCAGCGTGTAATAACGCCACCGCCGCCGCATAACCCACTATCCCGATCCCTATGCCCGTGGCCACATCGCCCGTTGGCGGGCTGAAATATATCAACGCCACGCCCACCGCCGCCGTCAGCAAGGTCTGGCCCGCCAAGCACAGCAAATAAAGCGACACCCGCGCGTCCTGCAACCGGGCCAGGTGCCAGAGCCGGTACGACTGCTCGCCCAGCGAACGCATCAGCCACGCCTGCTGAAAATTCCGCGCCGCCACCAGGATGCTTGTCGTGCTGATGATCACCGCCGGCAACGGCCACACCGCAAATCCCAGGCTCACCGCCACGCCCAGCGCGATGTTCCCCCGCCAGCCCAGCTTCTTCGCCAGCGGATTGCCCTCCAGCACCAGCCTCGGCAACGCCACCCACGTGCTGAACAAGTCCATCCCGCGGGCAAACGCCAGCAGGCCGACGAATCCGAAATAGGCGCGTCCGCCAAATGGCACCGAGTCGTCCATTCATTTTTTCTTCCCGTAAATCTGCTCCGGCGTTTCCAGTTGCGGCTCCGTCACATTAAAATTCTTTCCTGCATCCCGCACCGTTCTGTAAAAGCAGGATTTATACCCCTCATGGCAGGCCGCGCCGGTTTGTTCCACCTGGATCGACAGCGCGTCACCATCGCAATCAAACGCGATGTCCTTCACCACCTGCACATGCCCGCTGGTCTCGCCCTTCATCCAGAATTTCTGCCGCGACCGGCTCCAAAAATGTGTCTTCCCGGTGGCGACAGTTGTCTCAAGCGAGGCCCGGTTCATCCAGGCCATCATCAACACCCGGCCCGTGGACTGCTCCTGCACAATCGCCGGAATCAGCCCGTTCGCGTCAAATTTCAGTTTGTCGTAAAAGCTCATGCAAATCCTATTTCACCACATCCCGCCTGCGGGAAAAAGTTGAATTTACACCATAATCCGCCGTCCACTCTTTTCCCGTCCCGGCTCCTTCCCAAAAAATCGAAGTGGGGACAAGAACAACCCGCAGTTGGTTTTTCGCACGGCTCGACTGAGCTTGCCAGAGTCTCCGCATTCCGAATTCCGCATTTCAATGGGTGCAGGCTCTGCCTGCCGCAAATAAAAAAGTCATGGGAAAGCCCGTAACCGGCGAGAAACCAAAGCCTTGCAACTGAGAATTGGGGCGAAAATCATGAAAATTGGTGATAACCGGCGAAAAATCAGTAACTTGTGCCGACATCTTTCCGGGTAGGGCGCGCGGTTCCTTGCGCATCGCAAATAAAGACGGAAAAAATAAAGCTCCTGCCTGCTTTTGCGAACTTCGCGGCCTTTGCGAGAAACATCTCATAAACAAAAAATATTAAGCGCCGTTATCATCCTTTATCGTCCGACATCCGCCGGATTCCGGCCGCTGGGACGCATTTTCCATCGCCTGCTTCTCATCAATTTTGAATTTGGTGGCGTTACGCTCGCAGTTTGCATCTTGCTCGCTCTCCTCTTCGCGCAATTTGCGCGGACCGGAATTTCCACCACCACCCGCCCTTTGTCAAATGACATCCGTAAATAAATAACCACTGCGGACTCGCCCCTCTTTCCCCATCATCTATCCTCTCGCCCACTATCAACCAGTTCCCGCCCGCCGGCCGTCATTTCCCGTTTTCAACCCCTGGCTTGGTTTGCCCCATCAAGCCGCTTCCCGTCTCATCCTTCGGCAACACCGCAAATGCCACTGCCGCCAAAATGCACAAAAACGCCGCCACATGGTTCCACCGGATTTTCAAATGCAGCGTCACCATCGCAAAAATCGTGAACACCACCAATGTGATGACCTCCTGCATGATCTTCAGTTGCGGCGCGGAATAAACCGAGTTGCCCCATCGGTTCGCCGGCACCTGCAACAGATATTCAAAAAATGCGATGCCCCAGCTCACCAGGATCACCGCCCACAACGGCTTCTCCTTGAACTTCAAATGACCGTACCATGCGCACGTCATGAAAACATTCGAGCACGTCAGCATCACAACCGGCAGCCAGCGGGATTCCGTATAATTCATGCGCAGAAAATGAATCCACCCGCAACAGGAGTCAAACGAGAACCGGTCCCCTGCGGGTTCACACCGGGGTTGGAGGCAAACGACGGCGCGCACGGAGTGCCGCGCCCTACCCCAGCGTGGGTAGTGGCCGGTCGTTTGGCCGATAAATCCATGCCCAATCTTCAGCACGCGTGCACAATCCTTTGCGGACGGGATTCATCAGGATGTAGCCGGTCTTCTCCTCCAGTTCGTGGTGGTCGCGAAGGCGATGATCGAAAAAGTCCCGTTGCCAGGCCACTCCATGTTTGCCGGCCACATATTTCTTCCAGTTTTTGATCTGCGTTTCCATCCCCGGTTGACGCGGAAACGCCAGAATGGCATGCAAATGATCCGGCATGAGCAAGCACAGGCGGCAATGCCATATGAGTTGCCGATGATTGTGTTTCATCGCTGCCAGCACCCCATCGCCAATATTCTTGCGGGTCAACTGATTTCTCCCCGGTGGGATGCACTTGATGGTAATGAAGAAACTGCTACCCTCGGCGACCCATTGCGGAATTCTGTGCGGAAGTTTGTTGCGGACGGGCAAGTCCATGAACAAAGCGTAACGAGGGCGATGTGATGAGGCAAACGCGAAAGCGCGGGATGAGGTTGGTAGGGCGCGTCACTCCGTGCGCGCCGGGGTTCATACGAAGATGGAGGCGGCAGAGAATGACATGCCCATTTTTCCAGGCTTGTTGCAAACCTCAAACCCGCACCGGAATCCCCTTGCCGGCCAGAAACTTCTTCGCGTCCGCCACCGTGAAATCGCCGAAATGAAATATGCTCGCCGCCAGCACCGCGTCAGCCCGGCCCTCCAGCAGCACCGCCGCCAGGTGCTCCAGGCTCCCCGCGCCCCCGCTCGCCACCACCGGCACCCCCACGGCTTCGCTCACCCGCCGCGTGATCACCAGGTCGAAACCCGCCTTCGTCCCGTCCGCGTCAATGCTGTTCAGCACAATCTCCCCCGCGCCCAGCTTCACCGCCCGCTTCGCCCATTCCACCGCGTCCAGCCCCGTCGGTTTTCTCCCCCCGTGACGGAACACCTCCCACTTGTCCGGCGCCACTTTTTTCGCGTCAATGGACACCACGATGCACTGGCTCCCGAATTTCTCCGCCCCCGCGCGGATCAACTCCGGCTTCGCCAGCGCCGAGGAATTGATGCTGATCTTGTCCGCCCCCGCTCTTAGCATCAGATACATGTCCTCCACCGACCTCAAACCGCCGCCCACCGTCAACGGCATGAAACACTGGTCCGCCGCCTGTTCAATCACCCCGATCATCGTCGCGCGGCCGTGCGCGCTTGCCGTGATGTCGAAAAATACCATCTCGTCCGCGCCCTGTTCGTTGTAACGGAGCGCCAGATCCACCGGGTCGCCCACGTTGCGCAATTCGCCAGCCTCGGCCTTGCCGAACTGCACGCCGCGCGTGACGAGGCCGTCATGGACGTCGAGACAGGGAATGATGCGCCGGGCCAGCATGGTTTTCGGTGGGTGAACGTTCAATCGCGCCCGCCGCCATGGGCCTCCGCCCTGAACATCCGCTTCATGAACATGAACAACATGTTAACCATTCTTAACCGCCAAGTGTGCCGCTGACAAGGGTTCAAGTTGCCGCCATTTGGTAGCGCGCCATGTCAATTTGGTTTATTCCGTGGCCATGCGGCAGGTGCGCGACCAGCTCGATCAACTCGGCTTGGAGCTCATGCCCGGCCGCGGGAGGGTCGAGATGCTTGTCGTCGAAAAGACGAAGGATTAGTATAAACAGCGCGGCCCTTGCATCCATGCGCCGAATCAAATCAAATCTGGCGTTCACGTTGATTGAGCTGTTGGTGGTCATTGCCATCATCGGCATCCTCGCCGCGCTGCTGCTGCCCGTGCTGGGCGCGGCCAAGGACCACGCCGTCCGCACCGTGGACGTCAATAATTTGAAGCAGATGGTCCAGGCCCTGACGCTGTATGGCAACGACAACCAGGACAATTCCCCGTGGTCCAACTGGCTGGCGGGCGACGCCACCAACCGCCAGGGGTGGCTCTACACCCTCAATCCCCTGGCCAATGGCCCCGCACGGTTTGACGTCCGCACCGGCGCATTTTGGCCGATCCTGCAAAGCAGCAACATGTACTTCTGCCCTCGTGACCGATACACGCCGACCTTCCCGCAACGCGACCAGCAGAGCTCGACCTATGTCATGAATGGAGCAGTCAACGGCTATGACCTGGACATCTATCCTCCCGTCAAATTGAGCCAGATGCCGCCCGGAGGAATTGTCTTTTGGGAACCGGATGGAAACGACACCAACAACTTCAATGACGGTGCCAGCAGCCCTGATGAAGGGCTCACGTCCCGGCATTCGCAGGGCGGCGTTTATGGAGAGTACAACGGCGCCGTGGCTTTCATGAAACAGGGTGCCTGGGACATTGGCGCCGCCCAACTCACCGCCAACCAGTTCTGGTGCTATCCCGACAGTCCCACCGGACGGTGAAGCGCTGGTTTGAAATCAAGCTGCGCCTTCGGCCTCAAAGACCGCAATTTCCCGTCGCCAGTCCGCAACTGAACGGGTAAGCTGCGCACATGGCGTTTGAATTCAAGGCAATCCGCCGCGTGGAGTTTTCCGAGACGGACATGGCGGGCATCGTCCATTACTCGAATTTTTTCCGGTACATGGAGACGGCCGAGCACGGTTACTTCCGGTCGCTTGGTTATTCAGTGGTGATGAATCATTCCGCGACGCCCGTGGACTGGCCGCGCGTTCACGCGGAGTGCGACTACAGCCGGCCGTTGCGCTTCGAGGACGAGGTGGAAATCCATCTGCTGGTGAGTCAAAAGAAATCGAGGACGCTTTCCTACCTGTTCAAGTTCACGAAAATGAACGGGCCGGAACGGGTCGAGGTCGCGCGCGGTTCGTTGACGGTGGTGTGCGTGGCGAAAAAAAAGGACGGGAGTTTTGCGGCGGTGAAAATTCCGAAGGCGCTTGCGGCAAAAATTCAGGTCGCGCCGGCGCGGCTGTTGAAGTAAGCTTTCCCGGCGCGGACGCTGATCAATAACCCGGCGCGGGGTAGGTCTGCCATTGTTTGACGTAGCCGTTGGTGAAGGTGACCTGCCCGCTGATGAAGTTTACGGGATTGTAGCCGTAATACACGTGGCGCCAGCCCCAGTAGGTTGTTTGCTGCGTAAAAGTGCCGTAATAGGACCAGGTGGTGGTCTCGCCCAAATCGTTTTCGCCCTGCGTCACCTGGGCGGGCGGACCCCACGCGATATACACGGCGTTCGTGTCCAGGCCGCGGGTAATATTTCCCTGGTCCACGAGGGAGCGCATCTCGGGCGACAACGCCTCGTAAGCCGCCAAACGTTCCTGTTTGCGGGCCGCCACGCTGTTCGCGCCGCAGCCGGCAAGCAACATTCCCGCGAGCGCAAGGAGAGAGAGAGATTTCCAATGATTCAAAAGTTTCATAATTAACGCGGCCTTCGATTCATGTTCACGGATACAAATAGCGCATTTGCTGGGCCCAAAGCAAATTGTACGAGCGCATGCCGGCGTCGGTGGGATGCAGGCCGTCGGAGAGTTGATTGGTGTTCGCGAGGAAGAAGGTGTAGCAGTCCGGCCCGGCGAGAATGTGATTGGTGGCGACGAGTTGATCCACAACGGCATTGAAGAGGGGAATGTTGTTGTGCTCGCCGTCCGAGGCATAGCTGAGGTGCGGGATGACGGGCATGCGACCGCTGGCAAGCACGAGATTGATCATGGCCTGCATGTTGGCCTTGAAGCTGGTGGTATTGGCGGTGTTGCCGGCGGCGTCGTTGGCGCCATAGTCGAGGGCCCAGTAATAATAGTCCGGATTGTCGGCAAGAGTCTGCGGCAGGCGGGCAAGGCCGTTGGCGGTGGTTTCCCCTCCAATGCCACCGTCAATCATGGAGGGAAAATAATTGGAACTGTAGCTGTGAATCAATTGCGCGAAGTCGGGCATGTGGCTGGTGGGATCGTTGGTATAGGCCGGGGGCGTGCCGTTGGCGGTGGTGCGGTCGGCCCAGAAGGCGGTGATGCTGTCGCCCATGAAAAACCAGGTGTCCTCGGCGCGGCGGCCGCGGTTGTAGGCGGCGGAGATGTCGTAAACTTCGATTTCATCCATCTGCGCGCCGTTCGTACTGTCGGTCGGCGCGGCGGTGATTAGCATTTTCACCCATTTCATGCCGGTGAAATCAAAGCTGTGCGAGCGTGTGCGGTAAATGTTGTTGGTGACGCTGGCGACCTGCGTCCACGTGCCGTCGGCGCCGGTGGTGGAATTGGACGAGGTCAGGATGGCGTAATTGCCGGGGCCGCCGTAATCGGTTTCCTGATAATTATAATTGCCGCTGGCGTTCCATTCGAGGAGCACGCGCGTGGGGCCGGTGCCAATGTTGATGGCGACCCAGGCGGGCACGGCGGGCGTGGGATAACCGGCATTCCAGGTGGTGGCAAAGGTGCCGAAGATGCCATCGTCCATGCCGGCGGCGTTTTGAAACTGTTGGGCGGTGACGCCGGCGGTGGGTTTGCCGAGGGAAATGATGGGGTTGGGATTGATGTTCTCTTTCACGCGATAAAACATATCCGGATGCGTGAGCCGGTTGGAATCAATGAACTGGCCCGACACACCGACGGAAGCCGGCGTCCAATTCGAGAGACTGGCCGCAATATTTGAACTGGAAAGGACGCTGTAGCTTTGGCCGGGAAAAGCATTCCACGCGAGTTGCGCGGTTGCGGGCGGGGTCTGGATATTGGTAATGACGAGAGTGGTTGAACCGGGCGTGAAAGTCACGGCGGCCGGATTGCCAATGGCCGAGCCCGCAATGGTGCCCGTGATGTTGGCCAAGCCGGGCACGGTCGGGGCAGTCAAGATCGCGGTGTAAGTGCCGTCGGAATTATCGGTGACTCCACTGATGGAACCGGACGAGGTGCTGAGGGTGACGATGCCGCCGCTGGAGGTGAGGTTGTTGTTGACCCGGTCCCGCGCCTGGACAGTCACGATGGCGGCGCTACGGCCATCGGCGCCGAGGGAGGATGGGTTCGCGGTGATAACGGTATTGGATCCGCTGGAGGGTGGGGCGGGAGGAATGAGGCTCATGTCGTCCACATAGAAAACCGGGATGGGGGAGCCGGAGTTGTTTTGAATCCAGATGCCGTCGAAGTTGGGCTGGTTGGCGACACCGAGGCTGGCAAGCGGAATGTTGATTTGCTTCCAGGTATTGGCAGCGGGCGTGAAGGTGAACACGCTGTTCTGATTCACTCCGCCTAGTGTGCCCTGTACCGCCAGCACCTGGCCGCCGGTGGGACCGCCGTTGACCCAGAAGGTCAGGGTGCCGTAGGGGGTGGAACTAAAATCCGCGTGCTCAAGATACAGGGCGCCGTAGCCGTTGGTAACGGTGACGGAAATGGAACTGGCGCCACTGTGAATATACTGGCTGTTGCCGTTGTAGCTGAAAT
>DATMLG010000240.1:0-2924 GCA_035570675.1 Verrucomicrobiia bacterium
CGCTGGTTTGGTCATCAATCAATTCCGGGATCCCGCCGACGCGCGAAGCGATGCTCGGGCAGCCCGTAAACATCGCCTCCTGCAATGCCAGCCCCAGCGCCTCCTGATACGAAGGCTGCACGTAAATTCCCGCCCGGTTCATGAAATTTACCGCATCATCGCGCGCGCCCACGCACTGGATGCGCTGCTCCAGTTTGTGCCGCCGCGCAATTTCGCTTATCTGCCGCCCCACCGCTTCCTCCGCCACGTGACCCACCAGGCACAATTTCCATTCCGGATGGCGCGGCGCGATTTCCGCAAACGCCTCCGCCAGCACCGTCTGGCCCTTGCGCGCCGCGATGTGTCCCACGTTCAATATCATCGCCTCCCGTTTCACCGCCTTCGGCAACGCCGATAATTTGACGCGCGAATGGTAAATGACCGAGAACTTTTCCCGCACCGGCCGGTACCAGCGCCGCAGTTTGGCGACGTCATGCTGCGAAACCGCCACTTCCGCCCGCAGGCACCGCAACACCGCCATCTTGGCGCGCCAGGCCGCCGGCAGCAGCGCGAGCTTGAACCACAACGGCTTTTGCGGCCCGCAATAACCGTCCAAAATCGACGTGATCGAATGCACCGTCGAGCACGTCCTGATGCCCATTCCGGCCGCGTGGGTGATGGGGCACCGGCCGGGAAACCGGCTGCTCCAGCCGAAGTTCCCGCCGAAATGAAAATGCGCCACGTCCACCTTTTCCTGCGCGAGCTGTTCCGCCAGTTGCCGCGCCGTGTCGCGAGAGGCCGTGCCCGGTTCCCAGCGCAGGTGTTTCGCAATCAATCCCGCCGCGGGCGTCCCGTCCAGTTTTCCCGGCGCGTCCGGGGATACCAGCACCAGCCGGTAATGTTCCTTCAGCGCCGGGAGCATGGTTTCCACCAGCACGCTCACCCCGCCGTGCAGGGCCAGCGGATATTCCAGGCACAAGCCGATGGTTTTTCTCATGCTCATCAAAAGGCAGGAAGTCATCTCATAAATGGCGGCAGATGGCGAGACGGGAGATTTTGGCTGCCGCGGGGCGTGAGGAATGATGGCCGCCCGGAGGAATGGTGCCAGTCCGGAAGGACCCGCCAAAACTTCGTTTTGTCATTTCCGCCGCCTCCGGGTAACTTGCCCCATGGGCCTGGCGCGAATACTCATTGACGGCTACAGCCTCCTGCACGCCTGGCCCGAACTCGCGCCCGGCAAACCCCGCCATTCCGCCGCCGCGCGCGACGAACTCATCCGCCGCCTCACCCTCTACCGCGACGTCATCGGCACCCCCGTCACCATTGTCTTTGACGGCGCCAACGCCGGCCGCGGCCTTTCCACCGTCGAATCCACCCCCGAGCTCGAAATCCTTTACTCCCGTTCCGGCCAGACCGCCGATGAAGTCATCGAACGCGCCGCGCACCGTCTCAGCGCCTACGGCGAAGTCCTTGCCGTGACCGATGACAACGCCGAGCGCGACACCGTCATCGCGATGGGCGGCATGGCCTCCAGTTGCTGGAGCTTCATTCAAACCGTAGAAAGCGCGCTTGCCGAAATGAAGGACGACGTCCGCCTCCGCAACCGCGCCGAACAAGCCCGCTTTCGACGCCCAAAATAACTTCTGTTGCCGCCTCGCAAACCCTCTCGACATCGCCCGGTGGCCGGGTTTATGCTCCCAACACTTGTCAATCGAAAGACGTTCGGAACGGTTCATGCCGGAAATTTGTTTGAAAACAGGACACATCACGATGCCAGACGGTCAGTTCAGCCAGCCGATGATTCGCCGCCGACCGCGCGGCCTCGCGTGCGTGACCGCGACATTGCTGGCGTTCCTCGCGTTCGCGCCCGGCGTCCTGGCCCAGAATTATCCGGCTGTACCGTCAACCTCTGACCCCGCCGTAGCCACCTCCGCCCCCGCGCCCGAAGCGCTTTCCTCGAACCGCTTTCTGTTCGTTGTGGATACTTCCGCTCCCATGCATCAGCATCTGCACGACATCATCGGCGTCGAGGAATCCATCCTTCGTTCCAGCGCCAGCGGCCAGTTGCGCAACGGCGACAGCATCGGCGTCTGGACCTTCAACGAGGACGTCTATACCGGCGCCATGCCCCTGCAAATCTGGTCCGCCGATGACAGCGAGGAAATCACCCTGCGCATTGCCGAGTTCATCCGCTCGCAGGATTTCGGCAAGAAAAGCCGCCTGGACCTCGCCATGGTGCCGGTCGCCAAGGTCGTCAAAATGTCGGACATCATCACCGTCTTTGTCATTTCCAGCGGCGCCGGCCCGATTCGCGGCACTCCTTACGACAAGGATATTAACGACCAATATGTCCTTTGCCTGCGTGACATGGACAAGAAGCCGATGCCCCTCGTCACCGTTCTGCAAGGCAAGCACGGCAAATTCATCCGTTACACCGTCAACGCGCTGCCCTGGCCCGTCGTGATTCCCGAGCTGCCCATCCCCTTGAAAATTGCGGGCGAACCATCGGCCCCGGCCGTCGCGCCGAAAACCGCCGACCAATCCATTGCCGCCAATCCGACGGCAACCCCGCCGCCGGCACCGGTTCAACCGTCATCGCCGCCGCCGCCACCGCCGCCCGTACCCGTCGAGCCCCCGGTCAATGTGCTAAAACCCACCGACCAATCCATCGCCGTCACCCCGATGGTAACCCCGCCCGCGGCACCCCAGCCGCCGCCGCAAGCTCCTGCGCTTCCGCCGCTCCGTCCACCGCCGCCCGTTGTGACCGCACCCGCGCCGCCGCCGGCAATGCCCGCACCTGTTGTCCCTCCCGTTGCGCCCGTGACCGCATCCCAGACTCCTGCTCCAGTCGCGCCGCCCGCAACACCGCCCGTCGAGGTGCGTCCCGCCACCAGCAGTGTGCTGCCGCTCGTTCCGCCGCGCACACCGCCGCTCGTTCCCAAAAC
>DATMLG010000241.1:0-2473 GCA_035570675.1 Verrucomicrobiia bacterium
GCTGCGCAGGCACATTTCTCTTTCAATTCTTAGCTTGTTGTTCCTGTCGGGATTTCTCGGCTGCAATTTGAACGCGCAAGTCTCACAGAAGCCTCCTTCGCTGGGCATTCCGCAAGCTCCGCCGCTGGTCGGCGACACAGTTGCCCTGGCATTGGAGGCCCAGAACTGGCTCGTCGAACTCCTCAAGATTAACACCACCAATCCTCCGGGCAATGAGCAGGCCGCCGCCAAATACATCGCCGGGGTTCTCGCCAAGGAAGGCATCGCCGCCGATATCCTCGACCTCGCGCCGGGCCGCAGCGCTGTTGTGGCCCGCCTGCGCAGCAGCGCCGTCGCCGATCCTGCGAAAGCACTTCTGCTGGTCGCCCACATGGATGTTGTCGGCGTGGACCGCGGAAAATGGTCCGTGGATCCCTTCGGTGGCGTCATCAAGGACGGCTACATCTGGGGCCGCGGCTCCCTCGACGACAAAAGCATGCTCGCCGCGAATCTCGCCGCGTTCATCGCCCTCAAGCGCGGCAACGTACACATCAATCGCGACGTCATTTTCCTGGGCACTGCCGACGAGGAGCAGTTCGGCGACGCCAGCATCAAGATGCTCATCGCGAAGCATTGGGACAAAATCGCCGCGGGTTTTGCCTTGAACGAAGGCGGTAAAGTCGTCCTCGGGAAAGACGGCAAGGTGCAATACGTGGCGCTGCAGGCCGGCGAAAAGGTTTCCGTAAACGTGGGTCTCACCGTCACCGGCAGGGGCGGCCATGCTTCCATGCCGACCAAGGAGAATCCTGTCGTCCATCTGGCCGCCGCTTTAGACAAAATCGGCAACTACAGCACGCCCGTGCGTCTCACATCCATCGTCCGACGCTATTTCGAATCCTTGGCCCCGCTCGAAGACGAGGAAACCAGCAAGTGGATGCGCGTGATTGACACCCCCGACCGCGGCGAACATGCCCAGCGCTTCCTCGCGGATGCCAATCCGATGTGGAATTCCATGATGCGAGACACCATCGCGCCCACCATCCTCCAAGCCGGCTTCCGCGGCAATGTGATTCCCTCAGAGGCGCACGCCGTCCTGAACATCCGCTTGCTTCCTGGAGACACCATTGATGTCCTGGTCAACGATTTGAAAAAGCTCGTCAACGATCCGCAAGTTCACTTCGAGATCGCTCCGGAAGGCGGCCTCGCGGCCCCGAACTCCTCTCTTGAAAACGATTTCTTCAACCTCATCACCAGGGTCAGCGCCCAGGAATTCGGCGGTGCCCCGGTGATCCCGTTCATGTCCACCGGCGCCACGGACTCCGCGCAACTTCGCCTGCACAACGTGCAGGCTTACGGACTCCGCCCATTCCCGGTGAGCGAAGCCGACGACGCCCGAGTTCACGGCGACGAAGAACGCTTGCCGCTCGCCGCGTTCCCCAAGGGCGTGGACCTGGTAGTCCGGATCGTCGCGGAGTTTTCCGTCAGCAGGTAACCAACTAACTGTTCTACAATTGAACTCTACAAACCGATGAACTCGCGCCACTCAAAGATCGTCTGCACGCTCGGTCCGGCCACCAATTCGCCCCGCATGATCCGCCGTCTGCTCGAAGCCGGCATGGACGTGGCGCGCCTCAATTTTTCCCATGGCACGCATGAAACCCACGCGCAGTCGATAGCCATGGTGCATGCCGCGGCCGCCGAACTCGGCAAGACCGTTGGCATTCTCGCCGATCTGCAGGGCCCAAAGATCCGCACCGGCGCGCTTGCCGGCGGCGGCACCGTCAACCTGCGTTCCGGCCAGCAGTTCATCATCACCACGGCAAAAATCCTCGGTGATTCCACCCGTGTCAACACCACCTTTCGGCCGCTGCCACGCGAAGTGAAGTCCGGCGACCGCATCCTTCTCTCTGACGGCCTTATCGAACTCCGCGTCGAAAAAGTCCGCGGTCAGGAAGTGATTTGCCGTGTCGTCAATGGCGGATCGCTCGGCGAGCACAAGGGCATCAATCTGCCAGGCGTGAAGTTGCGCGTTCCCGCGTTAACGCCGAAAGACCGGATAGACCTGCGTTTCGCGCTGGATCACAATGCTGACTTCATCGCCGCCAGCTTCGTCCGGCGCCCGGAAGACGTCTTGCTCGCGAAAGCCTTGATTCGCCGCGCCAAAAAAGACACGCCGGTAATCTCCAAGCTCGAAAAGCCGGAAGCAATCGAAAATCTGGAAGGCATCTTGCGCGTTTCCGATGGCGTGATGGTCGCGCGGGGCGACCTCGGCGTGGAGATGAATCCCGAAACCGTGCCTGTCGTTCAGAAAAACATCATCGCCCGCGCCCGCGAATTCCGCCGTCCGGTGATCACCGCCACGCAGATGCTCGAATCCATGACCCAGAATCCACGCCCTACGCGCGCGGAAGCCTCCGACGTGGCCAACGCCATCTTTGACGGCTCCGACGCCGTCATGCTCTCTGCCGAAACCGCTTCCGGAAAATATCCCATC
>DATMLG010000242.1:0-11862 GCA_035570675.1 Verrucomicrobiia bacterium
AGGGGTAACGTCCGTAACCGCTCCCACGATAGACCACCACCGTGGTGCTGCGGCCATAATAAACCCCGCCGTAATGCCAGTCACAATGGTTGTTTGCGATAATGACTCCCGCCGCAATGCCAACCCCAAAAAAGATCAACGGGGTCGCCGGGCTGTAGACGTAGGTTGGCGGCGGAGCATAGACGATGGTTGGGTTGTATGTCGGCACATAGATGACCTGGGGGCTTGCCGGCACAATCTGGACTACTGTGTTCGTCACATAAACAACCTGGGTCTCGTAGGTTCGCTCGACCACGGCATTGGTGACCACGACCACCTGCTGGGGCGTCGTCTGGAGGGTGCCGGCGGACTGCGCCTTGGCGCGCAAAGATTGAATGGCATCCATCAATTCCGACGGCTGATTCACAAAAGCCCGGCCGAGTTCCGCAGTCCACCCCAGGTCGTCGCTCATCTTCTGAATCACCGACGGAAACCTCGCCACGGCTATGACATTCGTGTCCCAGGGCTGGTCATCAAGCGTGGCGAGATTGTTGGTGTCCGCGACGAAACGCGCCGCCTGGACAACTTCCACGGGATACGCCGCCGCGGGCAGCATGATGGCTATCAATGGGTCGGGATAAAGCGCCATGGGCGCGGCGAGTTTCTCCAGATCGGCGGCGCTGCGCGGTGGCGGCGCGGATGGCGGCGGCGCGGGCGATGCATCTGGGGTTTCCTGGGCGAGTGACGGTGACGGCAGCGCCGCGATGGCGAAGACCAGCATCCCCACGAGCGCAACAGTCCTGCGGCGTTCTTTGCGGGTAATTTTCATGGTGTATGAGTTGTTGATTGAGTCCGTGTCCAAATCTATTTCAGCCGGCTGGCGACCTCATCCAGGAGTTTCTGGTAGGGGCCGCTCCGGATATTGGCCAGGCGATGTTCATCTTCAAAAAAGGAGTCGCCGGCATTGCGCACCATGAAGGTCTGGCACTGCAACCGGAAGGAACCGCCGCCCAGGTCAACAATGTCCGTCCGGACGCGGATGATGGTCTGCGCCCCGTAATGGGTGTCCACCAGGCCGTTCTGGGCCAGATTGTTCGCCCGCGAGCCCTCCTTTTCGAAGACCATCGTATCACCGGAACCAGGAACCGCACGGTAGCCGTCCCCCTGGAACACCATCGTGGCGGCCTGCTGGATCTGGTCGATGCTCCGGTTGGCAATGACCACTGAAGCGAAGCTTGCGGAGGCGGGCTTGCCCAGCGAGCAACCTCCGGAGACAATCGCCACGCAAAGCAGGGTCAACAGGCCGGGCCACAATGCGCGAGGACATGGTGTTACAAACCGATTGAAATTTCGCAGAGACCATATTCCATTCATGTTTTGGTAGGGTTGGATTTTATTTGGCCAAATTCGTTGCATCAGGGCTGTTGGTGCCACCAATATGCGCCCGCAAACAAACCCGCCGCGACGAGGAAGAGGATTGCTCTCGTAAAGGATTTCCGGGCCTTGAATATCAGAACGAGCAGCACAATTCCGATCAACGCCGCCACGCCGGTTGGCAGGTCGTGCATGCCGGACTTGTCAAAAAAATCCCTGACTTTGTCGAAGTTCATAATGTGCCTTTCATTTGGAATTTAAACCGAAATCTGCTCCAGCGGACCAGCCGGCGAAGCGGTCGCCAAAAAGGAAAAAAACGCCCATGCCCGGCCGGTGCGGCCTCCTGGTTGTGAGGCTCGTCAGGTTTGTGCGGGCATTTTTCATGTCATGTTCAGAAATGGAAACCAACGCCCAGCAGGAAACCCTGCGCATCCATGTTGAATTCAAAATTGTTCCGATCATATTCCTCGTGCAGGTAACGGTAGCCAAGCGCCGCCGAGCACCAGTCGGTAATGTGCCAGCCGATGCCGGTGAAAACGTCCCACGAGATGTCCGACGCCGCGCCGAAGCCACCGACCGTCCCCTTGGCCATTAGAAACCAACGTTTGGACAAATCGTAGCGCAAGTCCGCGCCAATCACCGGATCCACCCAGGTCTTATCGCCGCTCGTCTTGAAACCCGGCAGCAGGCCGGTCGTAAACTCAAGATCCTCGTTTACGTTCCAAATCTGCGCCCCGGCGAGAGCTTCGGCGTGAAACTTTCCAGAAAGCGGCAGGCTGTAGGTCAGTGCCGCGGTCGTTTGAATAAAATCCGACTTCAAATTCACGCCGGAATAAGCGGGACCGGGCTGGGTGGCCACGGTGTTGAGTTGCAGCCAGTCAAAGTCGGCGAATACCCCGAACGAGCGATACTGCGCCTGCGCCGCCAGCATCGCCCCGGCGCTGATGCGCGTGTCAAACCGGTCTGCGCCACCCGGCGTGGAGGACGGCACGCTCGGCAGGGTCGTTTCCACATCAACGCCCGCCACCCAGAGGTAGGGAACCACGTCGAATGACCAATTGTCCTGTGCCACGCCGGTCAGGGCAAATGCCACGAGTGCGCCGAGCGCGCCGAGAAGCCGGGCGCTCCTGAAACGCGGACGGTACAGCGGACTCATGTCCCCGCTACGCGCGCTTGTGTGTCCGTGTGGCTTTTGACTCATGTTCGTGGAATCACCTGCTCAAAAGTGAACGGCGAATCCAATCTGCGGCCCGCAGGTCAGGATGTCATATTTGAACTGGTTGAAGCCGCTGCCGGTTGAGTAATCGGTGTAAAGGAAACGATAGCCCAATTGCATCGATGCCATCTTGGTAAACTGGAAGCTGAAAAAGGGAAACGCCTGCCAGGTCAATTCCGAGCCGACGCCAAAGCCCCCGATGTCACCGCTTACGTTGAAGCTCAACTTGCCTGCGACGGGCAGCCGGATCCGCGATCCAATCACCGGATCCCACCAGGCCTCCGTGCCGGAAGGATTGACCCCAAGGGGTCCCGTCATTGTCAGTTGAATGCTGTTGTAGCGCGCGCCGGCATAGGCATCGAAATACTGGCAGAAGTTGTATTCGAGCGCCGGTTGCACCATCCACTGTTCGACCCCGGCGGTGAACGCCCCTTTGGTCGCACCCAGATCCATGTAGACTACATCGGAGGACAAGGCCCAATGGTCATAACCCACGCGGGCGGTCCCCATCGCGCCAAACTTGAGATGATTCCAGACCTCGTCGAAGCCGACATTCACGTCAGAGGGAATGCCTTTGACGATAACATTTCCCGACATGCCCGCGGCGAGGCCGTAGAGCGACGCGTCGAAGGTCCATGGGCTGGTTTCAGCGCCAAGGCTCATATCAGTGCTGGAGCTGGTTTCAGCGGTGAGGTTGGTCTGCGCGCCGAGCGGCCCGACCCAGGCCACGCCCAGCACCAAGGTGAGGGCGGTGAGGATTTTTTTTGTTTTCATCATGGGTTTCGGTGTTTGCTTTTTGGTTTTGTCATTTTCAATTCAGCACTGTTTTTCATAAGGACCGGTTCATCTGGAATCCGGTCATAATTTGGCGGAATCCGGATTAAGGACCCGCCTCAGGATGCCCTCGCCGAGGCCAATCTTGAAATTCAGGTTGATGATGTTTTCCGTGTATCGCAGCCCGGCGCCGCTCTGCGGCTGCGTGAACACGGTCTGGCAGGTCAACTCGATTCGAATGCGGTCGTGCGCGACGTAGCCAATTCCCCCGCCCGCCTGCGACTGGTTGATTCCTCCCCAGCCGAACCGGTAAAACGGCTCCACGCTCGTAATCAAATACAGGGTCCGCGGCTCCCATGCCTGCTCGCTGCAGGTCAGCGGAATCTCCGCGGCGAAAAGGCTGCGGAGCCGGCTGTAACTGGTCCATACGTGCGTGTCGAGATTCTCCATGTCCCGGTATTCATAACGCGTGTAGTTGTAGAGGCTCCACTTGAACCCGTTCGGCAGAAAAAGCTTCACGCCCGCGAACGGCCGCAATTCAAGCTTGCTGTCGATGAACTCGTCATGAGTGTAAAGCGTGCGCAGGCCGCCGGAGAACTGCGCCCATTTGGCCGCGGTATAGGCCAGCCCGGGGTAGAGAACGGTGAATGCGTCATAATTGTCGTCGGGATTCCAACGCAAACCAAGCTCCCCGAAGCCCGTGAGGTTCCCGTTGATGGGATGCTGCGGAGACACTGTCAACCGGTACTCGTCCGAAACGTCGCCGTTTTGCGCGCGCGCGGCGGCCGCACAGGACAGGCCAAGGGCGACGCTTAGCAAAGCGGGCCAGTTTCGCGCGCGGGCAGCTTTCAGTGCTGTGCCTGTTCTTGGCATTTGATTGGCTTGTTTCTTCTCGCATCCCTATTGCGCTGGAATTGTAACCAATGGCAATTTTTCGTCACCCGTGGTTTCAGCCATGGTGAACAAAAACATGACGGCCGTGAACGCGCGCTTCGTCCGCCAGTCCCGGTCATCCACCCAGAACCAATGATTGCGGTAATGCACGGCGGCAAAGGCGTCCCCCGGCTTGTCCTTGCTGCATCGGATCCGCACCGGCGCGCTGATGTCCGCATTGTTGGTGGACGACGCCGACGGCAGCGCGCGGCCATCCTTCAAATCTGATTCTGGCACGTCAGTGTACGAGGCCATCGCCCCCATGATCTGCAACATGGAACGGCTGCCCACACCGAGTTCGTTGTCCTCGCCGGCCACCGGCGAATAGACCAGGTTGAATTGCTGCTGATCCGCCGGCACCTTGAGCAGCCGCCGGATTTCGGCGAGTTTGTCCTGCAATTCCGGCGGCAGATTGTCGCGCCGGAAAAACATCACGGTGGTCGCGGTCCCATCCTTGTTTTCCTGCACGCGCATCCCGACGGCTCCGGCCACCTGTACCTCGCGCATGAGCTGTAGCACGCGTATAAACTCCGGGTCGCCCTCGCGCACGGTCCCGGCGGTGGCGGAGCGGTTGTGCAGGCCGTTCAGGGATTCCACGGTCAGCGCCAGCACAAAGTCCGCCGCGTAACCGGACTGGAGCATGAAGAAAATGTTCTTGGGCTCAATGGGCGTGACCAGGCCGCGCAGGAATTTCTGCCCGGTCAACGGCGTGTAGGTGATGGTCGGACGGTCGGTGTAAACCGCCTGGCCGGTCCCGGTCACGAAATTGCCCTGAATCGCCGTCGTCGACGACTCGGTGCCGCCGACACTGATGCCGCTCTGCAACGAGTAGCCGGCGACCACGGAAGAAACGTCCACGAACACCGGCAGGTCCACGTAGCGCAGCTTGACGATGTTCAACAGCGTCTGCTGCTTCCATGAATCAGCGATGGCCGTGCTGTAATCAAACCGGTCGGCCGCGACCGTGCGCGGGCCGATGGAATGGCAGCCCGTCAAGACCAGTGCCAGCCCAATGCTCGAAACAGTGCGGACGGTTTTTTGATTCACGATTTATATTTTTTAATCGCCGCCGCCGCTGGAGACGGGGGCTTTGGCCAGGCCGGTATATTTCACCTCGGTCTTGGAGATGGTGCCGTTGAAGGCGAATGGCGCCTGATCGTAATAGTCGGTTGACACGGGCGAGCCAAGGTCGCTGCCGATGTCGAAACAATCATTGGCGGTGAAGGCCATCGCCGCGGTGACCGGCGCACGGCCTTGCGCCACGACTTCGCCATTTACTTTCAGCGTGACATCCAGCGGGGAGCCGCGCTGGGGTGAAACCAGCTTGGACACGACTTCGATCTTCACGTTGCCCACCGGCAGCTTGTCCTTCGCCTTGATCTGGGTGCGAAGAATCTCGAACAGGTTGTATTCGTAGCAAAGGACGCCGTCCTTCACGTAGCAACTCAGGCCGCCGGAAAATCCGCCCAGGGCGTAAAGCACACCGTTGGCGTTCGCGGGCACGTCCACGTCCATGCTGACGGTGTTGTCGGTTTTTCCAATCTTCGGCGCGGCGAACTCCGGCATTCCGGTAATCGGGCCGTTGAAGGTCCATTCGGTATAGGGCGTAGAGGGCAGGTCTTCAGGGTGGAGTATAATCGCCCACAAACCGCCGCCGATGGGCAGGTCTTTGTTCTTTGCGGCCTCGACAAGAAAAAAGTTTTTCATGTACGCAAGCTTGTCCGGCATTTTGGCGGCGAGGTCGTTGGCCTGCGACCAGTCTTCATCAATGTTGTAGAGTTCCCACGGGTCATTGTCCGGGTTCCAGGTCGCGATGCCGGGCGGAAGCCCCGGCATCCACGGAATGCGCGGTCCAAAAGTGCTGGCAAACCAGCCGTCGTGATAAACGCCGCGGCTGCCCATGATGTCGAAGAACTGCGTCGTGCGCCGCCCCTTCGCGGTCGGGTCATCGAACGTGTAGGCCATGCTGATGCCATCAAACGGCATCTGCTCGATGCCGTTCACGATGCGCGGCGGCGTGATGCCAACCACATCATAAATCGTCGGCACGATGTCAATCACATGATGGAATTGCGGGCGCGGAATGTCATCATGCTTGATCCGGGCCGGCCACGAAACCGCCATCGGCTGGCGTGTACCGCCAAAGAACGAAGCAACCAGTTTGGTCGCCTTGTAAGGCGTGCCACCCGCCCAGGCCCAGCCGGCGTGATACATGTTGTCCGTCTTCGGAGAACCAAGAACGTCCAGTCCACCGAGGTCATTCAGCGTCTTGATGTGCTGCGCCGTTGTGGTGGGAATGCCGTTCTGCGCGAGCAGTTCGGAAATCGTGCCTTCCTGGCCTTCGGCCGACGCGCCGTTGTCGCCCCAAATGTAGAAGATGAGCGTGTTGTTCAATTTTCCTTCCTGCTCGATTTCGTCAATGACGCGGCCCACATGGTGGTCGGCGTGTTCGACGAAGCCGGCATAGACTTCCATCAAACGGCGCTGGAAGGGTTTCTCATTTTCCGGGATGGAATCCCACGAGGCGAGCGTGGCCGGGCGCGGGGTGAGTTGCGCATTTTGCGGAATCCAGCCCATCTGCTTCTGCCGCTCAAACACACGCTCCCGATACTTGTCCCAGCCATCGTCAAACTTGCCCTTGTATTTGTCCGCCCATTCCTTGGGGACTTGATGCGGGCCATGCGCCGCGCCCGGTGCGAAATACATGAAGAACGGCTTGTCCGGCCCGAACGCCTCCTGCTCGCGCAACCATTTGATGGCGTCGTCGGCGATGTCCTCGGAAAGATGATAACCGGGATGCTCGTAAGTGTGCGGGTCCAGGACCGTGGTGTTGCGCACCATGCGCGGCTCATATTGCGAGGCCTCGCCCGCGAGGAAGCCGTAGAAATACTCGAAACCATAACCGCTCGGCCAAAAATCGAACGGGCCTTTTGAGGTGGTCTGCTCGGCGGGCGTGTTGTGCCACTTGCCCCAGGCGCCGGTGTTGTAACCGTAATCTTTCAGCACCTCGGCCACCGTCGCCGCGGATTTCGGGATGCTGCCGCTGAAACCGTCAAAGTCATTGGCCAGCTCACAAATCTGGCCGGTGCTGATGCGCGTGTGATTGCGCCCGCAGAGCAGCGCTCCGCGCGTGGGCGAGCACATGGCCGTGGAGTGAAAACGATTGTAGGAAATGCCCAGCTTCGCCACGCGTGAAAGCGTCGGTGTATTGATCTCGCCGCCATAAGTAGAGGCCTGGCCGGGACCGACATCGTCCATGAGGATGATCAGGATGTTCGGCGCATTTGATGCCAGCCGTTGCGGCTCGACGCGTTTTTTATAGACGGAATCCAGCATCGACAGCCCCGCAGTGGAAGCGGAAGGCGTGGGCGGAAATGGCAGAATTTCCTGCGCCGCTGCCGGGAGCGCGAACATCGCGCCCAGCGCGACGCTGCAAACGGCGCTGAAATATTTTGTGTGTCTGGTTTTCACAACAATTCCTTTTGTTTTGGTTTTCTTTTTTGCCTAAGTTTTCTTTTTGCTCTTATTTTACAATCTTGATTTCACCCGGTCGCCATCACTTCATTCCGTTTTTATCACCTTCGGTGCGGTCCACTTTCCGTCCAAGGCTTCTTCCTTCGGCCAGTAAAGGCGCAGAAACATGCGGAAGGGCCCCCTGGGCGCGGGCAGCCAGTTGGGCTCCAGGTTCTTGCCGGGAGATTCGTTCTGGATGTAAAGCGTCAACCCGCCGTCAGCGTCCTTCTTGAGTCGCGGCAGCATCGGGGAGTTGATCAGGTAACGGTCGAGCGGATTGGCCACAAGCAGGCTGTTGGGCAGTTCATACATCGTCAGCGACCAGAACGAGTTCACCGGCGGCAACTCACCCGGGGCGAAATGCATCGTGTAATGATTCGCGCCCGTCAGTTGTTCCTTGGCTGCGTCCACAAAATAAACTGGATAGATTGCATCCTCCCTGGAATTGCCATAGATGCCGAGCACGGCGGCGGCCATGCGGTAAACATAGTTGTTCTTCATGTACTCGCGCGTGCCGAACACATCGCCCGAGGTCACTTTTCCCGCGTTAAACTGCTGCATCGCGCCGGCGAAATCCGCCCACGCGTCCGCCCTTCCATCCTCAATGGCCTTGGTGATTTCGGGCGAGAGTTTGCTGGCATCGAAGGTCATTCCCGCGCCGACACCGATCTTGGCGAAGCGCTGCATCAGCTCCACTTCGGAGGGATCGGTCGGGCAGTATTTCAGCACGAAGTTGAGGATGTTGAAGAACTCCAGCGATGTCTTCTGTGTCTCCGGGGTAAGTGGCTCGATGAAGTCAATCGCCGGTGCCGGTGTGGGCGCGGACGTTCCGAGGAAGGATGACAGCGGCTGCACCTTGAATCCGGCCTGCACCTTCTTCACTTTTCCGATGTCGCCCGGGTCGAAAAGCTGCACGCGATAGATTGGCATGAGCAGATATGTATCGGAATGAATCACCTTCTTGATTCCCTTGGGCGTCTCGCCATTCCACCCGGGCCCAACGACCAGGAAGTTCGCCGCATCGTTGCCCGTCGCCCGGGTGCCGCAGTAGTCAATGTTGAACGTGTAGGCATCGGTGAACTGAATGCTGTAGTAGCGACGCTTCTCGACCTTCGGCACTGTGAGCACATAAGGCTCCGTGCGCAGGTCAAGACCCAACCACGAATACGGCGTGTCCGAATTGGGCGTCTGGATCGCCGTGTCCGCCGGCGTGTAAACACGCGGCGTGTTGTAAATTTGTCCCCATGGCGCCTTGAACTCAGCGCCTTTGGAATCCACAAAGTATTTGTATTGGACGCGGTAGCTGTCCACCAGTGGGAAGCCGTAAATATAGGCTTCCTTGGCGATGGCGCGGGCTTCTGCGGGTGTGACGTCCGTCGTCATCATCGGGGGAGGTTGGGCTGATGCGGTGGAAACCGCGAACGTCGAAGCCAGCGCGACGCTGCAAACGGCGCTGAAGTATTTTATGCGTCTGGTTTTCATAACAATTCCTTTTGTTTTGGCTTTCTTTTAAAGTTTGCTTCCGTTTTTGACTTTAGTTCACCAGCTCAAACTCTCCCGGCTTCCAGGTCTTGTCGAACCACGACTGGCCGGGTCCGTACAGGCGGAGCAGCACATTCCAGCCTTTGCCGGGAACGGTTTGCACCCAGTTTGATTCATGACCCGCCGGCGCGGCCGGGCCGAACCAGACATCCACCGAAGTGTCGGGATTGATGTCGATGCCTGCCGTCTGGCTGCCGATGCCCGGGAATTGCTGGTTGGTCTGAAGCATCGAACGGGTCTGGTTGTCATAAACCACAAACGACCAGAAATCCTTCGCCGGGATGTTCGGCGGCAGGTGAATCTTGTAGGTCTTGCTGCCGTCGAGCGGCTTCCCTTCGGAATCGGTGGTTGCGGCGGCGTATTGCGAGCCGATGCCGACCATCTTCATCGCCATGGCCGGTGTGATGCCGGTGGCATAGTAGTGAAATGCGACCCGAGCATCGAGATCACGCACGCCGGGCTGGGACAGGAACTCATAGCCGCCAAGAAAGGTCGTGAACCAGGCGCTGTTCGGATAATAGAACGCGTCCTTATTCCTGCTCTTGAACAAAATGGCCCGCACCGTGGCATTGCCCACCGCCGCCGACTCGGTCAGGATTTTCTTCATCCGCGCATCTGGGGCAAAAGGCTTGCCCTTCTCAATCCCGATGGAGGCAAACAATCCCAGCCGCTCGGGATCCAGCGCCTCACTCGGCTCCTCCTGCACGATCTGGTTCAGTTCTTCAAAGTAGCTGAAGTCATTGGCATGAACCGTGTTGAGTTCCACGCCGGAGCCGTTGATGAATTTCGTTTCCGGCGGGTTATTCGCCTGTGCCAGCGGATAGATGCGCAGATTTTTCTTGATGCTCTCCACACCCGGCTTGAGATCGCCGTTCACCTTGAATCCGCGGCCCATGAGCCAGACACCAAAGGTGCGCGAGCGGGCCACAAAGTAACCCTCCGGCACTTCACCCGTGTAGCCTGGCGGAAGCAAAAGATACTTGCCACCCTGACCTTTGTCAGGACCGGCGTTGCCGATGTCGGTGATATACTGAAACCAAAAGTCGTCGAGGAACGCGAGCACCTTGGGCGGCGTTTCAATCACCAACGGACCAGCCTTTAAGTCCAGCCATGTGCTGAAATAAACGGAATCAACGTTCCCCGTAAGGAAGAGGGATTTAGAGTCCAGCAGGTTCTCGAAGATAAAGATGTTGCCATTGGTCACGCCCAGCTTTTGAAAACCTGTGCGCATACCGACCAGTGACACGCCGGGCATGCCGGTCAAAAACGACTGCACGCCTCGCTGGAAATCAAGGTTGTCATAAACCTTCGCGACCGTGGCGTCGTCCGGGAAGCCGTCAAAGAACTTGAGCGTGCCGAGCCGCGTCTCCACGGAATCCGGCGTGGTAATGTCCGCCGGAATCTCCGTCGTCATCTTCATCTTTGGCGCGGTTTGCGAACCGGTGCTCGCACAGCCCGCCAGCACGCAAGCAAGCGCGGCGATGAATAGATTTTGTTTATGGACGGTTTTCATAATGATTTTTCTTTGGCGTTCATTTCACCAACTCGAATTCTCCCGGCTGCCAGGTCTTGTCGAACCAAGGCTCCAACGGCCCATACAGCCGGAAAATGACGTTCCAGCCCTTGCCGGGAATGGTTTGCGCCCAGTTTGCTTCATGTCCCTTTGGCGCCACCGGGCCGAACCAGACATCCACGGAACCGTCCGGGTTGGTCACCACACCTTTATCCGTGCTGTTGACACTTGGAAATTGCTGATCGGTCTGCAGCATCGAGCGGGTCTGGTTGTCATATAGCGTGAAAGACCAGAAATTTTTCGCAGGAATATTGGGTGGTAAATGAATCTTATAGGTCTTGCCGCCATTGAGAGCCTTGCCATGCGAGTCGGTGGTCGCTTCAGCGTATTGCGAACCGACACCCACCATCTTCACCGCCATCGCCGGAGTCACGCCGGTGTAGAAGTAATGAAACAGTACGCGCGCGTCGAGATTCCGCACGCCGGGCTGCGACTGGAACTCGTAACTACCCCCTGGCATGGTGGCGAACCAGGCGCTGCCCGGGTAGTAGTAGGCTTCCTTCATGCGTGGGCGCATGGAAAGGGCGCGCGCCGTCACATTGCCGACCGCGACAGACTCCGTCAGGATTTTCTTCATGCGCTCATCAGGCACGAAGGGTTTGCCCTTTTCGATGCCGATGGAGGCCAGCAGGCCAAGCGTTTCCGGGTCGAGCGCTGCGGATGGCTCCTCCTGCACGATTTCATTGACCTCTTCATAGAAGTGGAAATTGTTGGCGTGAACCGTATTGTGCGGCACGCCGGAGACATTGGTGAACTTCGATGCTGGCGGATTGGCCGCCTGCGCCAGCGGATAGATGCGCAAGGTGCTCTCGATACTCGCCACGGCGGGCTTGGGGTCGCCATTGACGAGAAAACCCCGTCCGCCCAGCCAGAGGCCATAGGTAACCGGCCGCATCACGAAGTATCCCTCCGGCACGTCGCCGTTGTAGCCCGGGGGCAGGAACAGGAACTTGCCGCC
>DATMLG010000243.1:0-6453 GCA_035570675.1 Verrucomicrobiia bacterium
CATGTTCACCCAGCGCGCGAATCGGGTGTTCCATGTGGATCTTCTTCTTGTCGAGCGAGACGTCGAATTGCGTCTTGAGCTGGTCGGCAATGGCGCCCGAGGTGACGGACCCGAACATCTTGCCGTCGTCGCCCGTCTTGACCGTCAGCACCGCAATGAGCTTGGCCAGGCTGCGCGACAAATCGTTCATGTGATTGAGCTCGTCCGCCTCGCGCTGAGCGCGGCGCTGCTTCAACGCCTCGATGCGCCGCTTGTTCGCGCCCGTAAGCGGAATGGCGAATCCCTGCGGGAACAAATAATTCCGGGCGTAGCCCGCGGCGACCTTGACCTGGTCCGACTCGGCGCCCAGGCCGACGATGTTATGGGTGAGGATGACTTCAGTTTTTGGCATAGAAAAAAATGGGTTGAACGTTGGCGCGCGAAAACGGGAACAACGCCCGGCTCCGCTGGATGCGGTTAAAATGGCACGTCGTCGTCTTCGGGTGGGGGCGGCGCATCGCCGTCAGCCGCGGGTGCCTCGCTTTTCGGTGCGGCGGCCCTGCTGGGTGCGGGCGCTGCGCCCTCCGCGCCGCGGTTTCCGCCGAGAAATTGAAAACCCTCCAGCACGACGCCGAGGCGACTGCGTTTCTGGCCGGTTTGCTTGTCGTCCCACTGGTCCAGCTTGAGCCGGCCTTCCACCATCAACGGACTGCCCTTCTTCAAATATTGCGCCAGCGTTTCCGCCTGGCGCCGGAAGGCGTCCACGTCCACAAAAGTCACTTCTTCCTTGCTCTCGCCCGCCTCGTTTTTCCACGTGCGGTTCACCGCCAGGCCGATCTTGGCGATCGCCACGCCCTGCGGCGTGTAGCGCAGCTCGGGGTCCCTCGTCAGGTTCCCGATCAAAATGACCTTGTTATAGCCCGCCATACATCAATTCGCTTTCACTTCCGCCTTGGGCGCGGCGGCCTCGCTCAGGAGCACCCGGAAAATGTCCTCGCTCAGCACAAAACTTTTGCGCAACGCGGTCACCGCGCTCGGCTGCGTCTCAAAAATGACGTTCACGTAAAAACCCCCGGTGTGCTTCTTGTTGGCCACGCGCACAAACGCCCGCTTGTCCATCTTCTGCACCGTCTCCACGCGCCCGCCGCTCGCGGTGATCTCGGCCGACACCTTGTCGATGATGTCCTTGATGCCTTCTTCCCGCGCCGCCGTGTTCAATATGAACAAACCTTCGTATCTTTTCATTCGCTTTTCTTTTCTTGACCGGGGCCAGCCGCCGCCCCGTTAAACCGGTTCATTGCCATTTCAATTCCGTCGTCCAACCAGCATTCCGCCTGCGCGGCTGCCGCCGTTAAAACTTTTTCCACCACCGCCGACTCCGCCGCCGTGAACGGCGCCAGCACATGGTCCGTTATCTCGCGCCGCCCGTCCGCCGTCCGGCCGATACCGATGCGCAACCGCGCAAATTCCCGCGAGCCCACGTGCTGCTCGATCGATTCGAGCCCGTGATGGCCGCCGCTGCTGCCCCGCGCCCGCAGCCGGATCTCGCCCAGCGGCAGGTCCGCGTCGTCCACCGCCACCAGCAGCCGCGCCGGCGGCACCCGGTAAAACTTCACCAGCGCGCCCACCGCTTCGCCGCTCGCGTTCATGAACGTCTGCGGCCGGCTCAACACCACCGCGCGTCCATTCCGGTCCGCCGACGCCACGCTCGCGTGAAACTTCTTTTCCAGCTTCCACGCCGCCCGCCAGCGCCCGGCCAGCGCTTCCAACAACCGAAAACCGACATTGTGCCGCGTCCGGACGTATTCCGGCCCCGGATTGCCCAACCCCACGATGAGGTGCAAATTCTCCATGCCCGGGGCAATTGGAGGCGGCCGGACCGGGGCGGGCCGCCCGTAAAATTATTTCTTCTTCTCGGCTTTCTTCTCCGCCGGTTTTTCCGCGCCCTTCGCGGCGGGAGCAGCAGCCTTGTCGCCCGCCTTGGCCGCCGGTGCCGCCTTGTCCCCGGCCTTGCCGGCTGCAGGAGCCGCCCCTTCGGTGCCGTCTTCCTTCTTTTCCTTGATCATCTCCACTTCGCCCGCGCCGGCCGCCGCGGCTTCCGCCGCCGCGGTTTCCTGCGCCTCGGTGATCGCCGCCGCCACCGCGATGACTGAAATATGCTTGTCGCCCAAAATCTCCACGCCTTCCGGTGGCTTGATGTCGCCGATGTGAATGGCCTGGCCAATTTCCAGGTTTGTCACGTCCAGCGTGATGATTTCCGGCAAATCCTTGGGCAACGCCCGCACCTTGATCTTGAACAGCACGTGTTCCAGCACGCCGCCGCTGTTCTTCACGCCCGTCGCTTCGCCGGAGGCTTCCACCGGCACCATGATGGAGACCTTCTCGTTCTCCGCCACTTCGTGCAGATCCACGTGCAGCGGCTTGCCGCTCAGGGCGTGGTGCTGGATTTCCTGGACCAGCGCCAGCCGCTTGGGCCGCGAATCGTCCTTGATGGACAGGTCCAGCAGCACGTTTTCCGACACCGAATGGTGCACCAGGTTTTCCAGCGCCTTCGTGTCGATTTCCAGGTTCTGCGGCGTCTTCGCCTTGCCGTAAATCACCGCCGGGATGCGCCCCGCGTCCCGCAATTTCTTCACCCCGCCGCGACGCGATTGCGTCCGGGGAAACACCGTCAATGCTGTCGATTTCATTTTATGTCGCTTTCGGCGTTGGCCGGCGCCCGTCAACTCGTGCGCCCGCCCTTAAATTCAAACAGCGAAGTGACCGACGAATTGCTGTTGATTCGCTTGATCGCTTCGCCCAACAATCCCGACACTGACAACGTCGTTACGTTGACCCCGTCAATGGCAGGGCGAAGGACAGTATCAGTTGTGATTAATTCGTCAATATTTGATTTTTGCAATCTTTCTATCCCCACCTCGTTCAAAATCGCGTGCGAAACACAGGCAATAATGCTCTTCGCCCCCTTCTTCTTCAACAGCTTCGCCGCCGTCGTCAGCGTCCCCGCCGTTTCCGTCAAATCATCCACCATCAGCACGTTTTTGCCCCGGATTTCGCCGATGACCGTCATGGATTCAATTTCCAGCGCGTTTTTCCGCCGTTTCGCCACGATGGCCAGTCCCCCCTCCAGCACCTGCGAATAGGCGTGCGCCATTTTCAACCCACCCACGTCGGGGCTGACCACCACCAGGTCCTGTATCTTCTTCTTCTTCAAATACTCATACATCACCGGCGCCGCATACAGATGGTCCACCGGTATGTCGAAAAACCCCTGAATCTGCTGCGCATGCAAGTCCATCGCCAACACCCGGTTTGCGCCTGCCGCCACCAGCAGGTTCGCCACCAGCTTCGCCGTGATCGGCACCCGCGGCTGGTCCTTGCGGTCCTGCCGGGCATAGCCGTAAAACGGCAGCACCGCCGTGATTCGCGTCGCGCTTGCCCGTCGCAGCGCGTCCATCATGATGAACATCTCCATCAAATGATGGTTCGTTGGCGGCGACGTCGATTGCACCAGGAACACGTCCTCGCCGCGCACATTTTCCTCGATCTTCACGAACGTCTCCCCGTCCGGAAACGCCGTGACCGAGCACTTGCCGAGCTCCATGCCGATGGATGAGCAAATCGACTGCGCCAGGGGGCGATTTGAGGTGCCGCTGAAAATTTTCACGTTCTGATTTCGTTGTTGCTGCTGCCAAAACAAAAAGGCCACCGGCTGCGGTGGACCTGGCCAAAACAAGGTTCACCAACCTTAACAACCAAACCGGCCCGCGCAAGCCCAATAATGGATTCGCCATGCTCCTCTGCCTTCCGCCTCGTAATCATAATCTTATTCTTAATCCTGATCTTCCCAGTTCACCCTCTGCTTGGTGTCTTCGTGTCTTACTGTTTTATCTTTTTCCGCCACCAATATGCGGGAAATCAACCACTTGCGTCGAAAAACCCGGCTTGGAGGGCATTGCTTCGTCAATATTGGGTGCAGGCTCCCCCTGCAAAAAAATATTAAGCGCCGCTATCGTACTTTATCGTCCATTACCGTCTGGAACTACCCCGTCCCGCCTGCGAAAAATTTCTGAAACTCATTAAGCGGGAACACGCGGGAATATCCGGGATTAAGCGGGAAGCGGCCCATTTTCGTCCCGCATAATCCCGCTTAAGCTCCCGCTTATTCCCGCATAACCGACCGCTCCGCCTGCGTGCGGAGAAAAAAATTTATCCGGTCCCAGGCGGACCCAGGCGGTCCCAGCCGGTACGAAGCGGTACGGTGGGCTTTCGCCTTCAATCGCCCCGGGCCTGTTGCCAGTCCGGAAGGACCCTCATGCCTTGAAGGCCGTGCGCTAGCACTTCAATTGTCAAAGAACCTGCGCCAGCGCCTTTTGCTGCTCACGGCTTACCGCTCACAGCTCACGCTTTTTAGATTGTTTGTTCCGACCCGGTTTGTCCGAGTCGTCCTCCTGACCATCACCGCGCCCAAACTATCCCCCATGACGCTCCAAATTTCCACCAAGAAATTCGATTTTTTGATTCGTGTACTTTAATTGACAATTCCCCTCCCTGGCGCTATCTCGAACCCATGAAACTGTCATCCAATCGTCCCGGATTGCTCGCCGGTCTCGCGGCCATAGTGCTGCTCGCGGCGGGCTGTCAATCCATGCAGCCGGCCGGCACCAGTCCGGCGGCCAATGCTTCCGCCAACGCGGCGCCCTTCCCGCTCACCAAGGACGAGCAGGCAGCGATGACTCCGCAACAGGCGCTCGCCGAATTACGCGACGGCAATGCCCGGTTCGTCGCCGGCCAGCCGCGGGTGCGCGACTATTCCATGGAAGTGAAGGCTTCCGCTGGCGGCCAGTATCCGCTTGCCGTGGTCCTGAGCTGCATTGATTCACGCCAGCCCATGGAAATCATCCTGGACCAGGGCATCGGCAATATTTTCAGCACGCGCGAGGCCGGCAACGTGCTGGACGATGACGTCCTTGGCGGCATTGAATTTGCCTGCAAGGTGTCCGGCGCAAAATTGATTGCCGTCATCGGCCATTCCAACTGCGGCGCCATCAAGGGCGCGGTGGACAACGTCGAACTCGGCAACCTCACCGGCCTGCTGGCCCGGATAAAACCCGCCGTGGACCAGGTTCCCGACGATGGCTCGCCGCGCACATCAAAGAACGCCGCGTTTGTGGACAAGGTGGCCGAGGCCAACGTGCGCCTCGTGATGCAGCAGATTCGCGAACGCAGCCCGATTTTGCGCGACATGCTTGACCACGGCCAGATCGCCCTCGTCGGCGGCATGTATGACCTCACCACCGGCCAGGTCCATTTTTACGATAATTGATTTGGTTCGCGTATTTCGCGGTTAACCTTTTTCGTCCTCCGCCCCGGGTTTTTCAAAACGCATCCGGCAGCTTGCTCATCGATGCCGTGTAAACCGGGGCCGGTGGCAGGCTTTCATTCCCCTCCCTGGTCAACGCCTCGTCCAGCTTGTCCAACGACTGGCCCGCAATCATTTGATAATTACCCATCGTCGGCGTCAGATCGCTTTCGGAGTTTGATGTCGTCACAACTTGAACCGCCGGCGGCGGGGCCACGGCGTCGGTCGAAGGTTGCCGCCGCGTGACCACGATAAAAACCGCCAACAACACCACTGCCGTTCCCGGCAGCGCCACCCGCCAGCCCGGAGTCATGCGCGTCAACCAATCCACCACCCCTTCCCAAATCGAACCCGATTCCGCTGCGCGCAGTTTTTCCGTCAGCCGTTGATGAAAATAATCCGGCGCTTGAACCTTGGAATCCGGCTCCGCCGCCGCCAATTTTTCCGTCACGCCTGAAATTTCCTCGAAATACCGACGGCAACCGTCACAACCCGCCAGGTGCCCACGCAAAGTTTTTTCGCTGCCGGCATCCAGTTCGCCCAGCGCCAGCCACGTAATCTGTTTCCGGTTTTGCAAACAAGGTTTCATAAAATCACTTCTCCGCTTTGAGGTTTTCAAATTGCGCGTGAATGGCGTTCATCCCGCGCAGTTTGTCCAGCGCGTGAAACAGCCTGGACTTCACCGTGCCGACCGAGCAACCCACCGCCTCGGCAATTCCTTCCAGTGATTCGTCCACATAAAAACGCAAATAAATGACCTGCTGATGCTTCGCCGGCAAGGTCGCGATGCACCGTCTCACCAGCGCCGCCTGTTCGCGCAGTTCCGCCGCCCCGTCCGGCAGGGAATTGTCATCCGTCGCATTGTCAAAATTATTTCTAAACTCTTCACGGTCTTGACCCGCCAGCGCCGACCACGCCACCGGCCGCTTTTGCCGCACGGTGTTGCGGTAACGATTCAGCAGAATCGCGCACAGCCAGGTGAAAAACTGGCAGCGTCCATTGTAGCGGCGCAAATACTTCCAGGCTTCAACCATCGTGTCCTGGGCCAATTCTTCGGCGAGCACTTCGTTACCGCAAAGCGTCATCGCCTGACGCAGGAGTCGTCCTTCGTA
>DATMLG010000244.1:0-3399 GCA_035570675.1 Verrucomicrobiia bacterium
TCCTGCTCACAACCCGACGGCCTATACGGCCCATGGCCGTGTGCTGCGCTAGCAACACAGTTTTTCCACAGCCTATTCGTGCCTGCCACGACGAAGTGAAACGAAGGCGGATGAATTCGCGCCGTGCCCTCCGGTAGCCTCTGGCGAAGGAGGGTCCATCCGCGGTTAAAATAAATGTCTTCAATCAGCGGGTGTAACCATTCGCACGGAACCACTCAATCGCCGCTTCCATCGCCGGTTGAACCGGCACGACCCGGAAGCCGAGCTCATCCTGCGCGCGGGCACTCGAGGCGAACATCTTTTTGCGGCCCATGCGCACTTCCTCCAGCGTGGCGCGCGGTTCGCGTCCGCGGATGCGGCCCGTAATCGTTTCCTCGAAAAACGCGTAAACCGCCGCAACGGCGAAGGGAATTTTGACCGTGGGCGATGGCAGGCCGGTGATTGCCGCCATCCGATCGAGGATCTCCTTCAGGGTCAGGTTTTCTCCGCCGAGGATGTAGCGTCGTCCGGATTGTCCCCGGGTGAGTGCGTCCACATGGGTGCGGGCGACTTCGGCGACGTCCACCAGGTTGAGCCCGGTGTCGATATAGGCGGGAAACTTGCCGTTGAGAAAATCCACGAAGATGCGGCCGGTCGGCGTAGGCTTGGCATCGTTGGGACCAATCGGCGTAGTCGGGTTGAGAATGATGACCTGCTGTCCGCCTTTCGCCGCGGCAATGGCTTCCTGCTCGGCCAAAAACTTGGACCGCTTGTAGTGGCCCACCATGTCGCTCAGCGCTACCGGCGTATCCTCGTCAACGATCCGTCCGTCGGGATAAAAGTGCATCGTGGCCACGCTGGAGGTGTAAACGAAGCGCGGCACTCCGGCCTCGCGGGCCAGCCGCAGAAGTTCGCGCGTACCGTCCACATTGGCGCGATACATCGCCGCCGGATCGCGAATCCAGAGCCGGTAGTCGGCGGCCACATGGACGACGGCGTCGCAGCCAGTCAGCGCCAACCGCAGCGTTTCCGGTTGGGCGAGATCGCCCACATGAGTTTCGCCAGCAATGCCTTCGAGGTTGGCCAGCTTGCTGGTCTGCCGGACCAGCAGGCGCAGTTCGGCGCCCTGCGCGGCCAGCGCATGGGCCACATGATGACCGACGAATCCGGTCGCGCCTGTCAGAAATACCTTAATCGAGCGCCTCCGGATTCAGTGCGATGCCCTTTTCACCCGCCGCTTTGCGCTCATTATATTTTTTCACCCAATCCTCCCACTGCTTGCCGGCGGCACGATCCTTGCCGCTGAATTCGATCCGGGCGATCTCGGCATAACTCACCTGGCGTTTCTCCGGCGCGCTCGGAGTGAAATACTGCACAATGGAATCGGCCAAGGTGGCTCCGGTCAGGCGGTTGAAAATAAACGCCTCGATGCGTTCGCCGCTCTTGAGCGTGAGCGTCACATCGCCGCGATAGTCGAAAGCCTTTTCGAGGGCCAGGCGCAGGTCATCGTCGCTGGCCAGGTTGGGAACCCAGCCTTCGAGGTGGTTCTGTTCGGTGCCCGGAGCCAGCTCCAGCGCCTCGACCTGTTCCAGGGTATATTTTTGCACTTGGGCGGTCATGAGCAGGTTTTCTCCAGGCAGGCGGATTTTTCGATTGGCGTCAGCGCGGCTGTCCCGTGCTCCGCGGCTTCATCGAGCACTTTCTGCGCAGCCGCGTCGGGATATTTTTTGAAATTCCCGCGCACCATGCCCCAAAATCCTTTGATCGTGCTGAAGCCGTCCATCACCGCCGTGGGCTCATAGCCGCAACTGACCATGCAGTTGGCGCACTTGGGATTGCCGCTGGCCGCGCCGTATTCCTCCCACTTGGTGGTTTCGAGCAGTTCCTTGAAGCTCGAGGCGTAGCCGTCCTGCAACAAATAGCAGGGCCGCTGCCAGCCAAAGATGTTAAAGGCCGGCGAACCCCATGGAGTGCATTCGTATTTGCGGTCGCCCATCAGGAACTCAAGGAAGAGCGGCGACATGTTGAATTTCCAGGTGGGCTTGCGATTCGAGAGGATGGCGCGGAACAGCCGGCGGGCGCGGGCGCGGCCCATGAAATGGCTTTGGTCCGGGGCTTTGTCGTAGCTGTAGCCGGGCGAGAGCACGATACCTTCGACGCCCATATCCATCACTTCATCGAAGAAGCCGCGGACGGAGTTGGGGTCGGTGCCATCGAAGAAGGTGGCGTTGGTCGTGACGCGGAAACCGCTCTTGACGGCTTCCCTGATGCCTTCAACGGCGATGTCGTAACCGCCCTCGCGGCAGACGGAAAAATCGTGGTGTTCGCGCTGCCCGTCGAGGTGGACCGAAAACGTGAGATATTTCGACGGCGTGAATTCCGACAGGCGTTTCTTGAGCAACAGCGCGTTGGTGCAGAGGTAAACGTATTTCTTCCGTGCGACGAGGCCGTTGACGATCTCGACGATCTGCGGATGCAGCAACGGCTCGCCGCCGGGCAGCGAAACCATCGGGGCGCCGCACTCTTCCACCGCGGCAAAACATTCCTCGGGCGTGAGCTGTTTCTTGAGAATGTGGGGCGGATACTGGACCTTGCCGCAGCCGGCGCAGGCCAGGTTGCAGCGGAACAGCGGCTCCAGCATCAGCACCAGCGGATAGCGTTTGTTGCCGGCCAGCCTCTTTTTAAGGACATAGGTGGCAACGGTCCACATCTGGGAAATTGGTACGGCCATATTGGTGGATTTCTGAAGTGGTTTTAGGAAGTGCGTTCCACGGCCCGCCGATAGCCGGTGAGAGCCAGTAGCGGGAAGTATTGTCGATATAAGTGATAGGCCAGATAAAAAACTTTAGGGAAGCCTGCTGCGGTGTAAAGGGACTGACAAGTTGCCCCGGCGCAAGTCGACTCATCCCAACCGCCGTCAGGCCGTTGCCGGGTGAGTAACCAGTTGATGCCCTGGGCGATGGAGTCGGACGAATGGTCTCCGGCGGCCAGTAGGGCCATCAATCCCCAGGCGGTTTGCGACGGTGTGCTCGGGCCCTGTCCGCGCGTGCCGGGATCGTCGTAAGTCCCGCAGGTCTCGCCCCAGCCGCCGTCGAAATTCTGCACCTGGCGAATCCACTTTGCCGCCTGCTGGATGCGGGGATCGCGAGGATCGAGGCCGATGGCCACAAGCCCGCGCAGGACCAAAAAAGTGCCATAGACATAGTTCACCCCCCAGCGGCCAAACCAGCTTCCGTCCGGCTCCTGTTCGGAGAAAATAAAATTGACCGCCTTTTCCACCCGCTTGTCGGCGCGGGTGTAACCATAGCCCGCCAGCATTTCCAGCATGCGCCCGGTGATGTCCACCGTCGGTGGATCCAGCATCGCGTTGTGATCGGCGAAGGGGATGTTTTCGAAAATCATTTTGGTGCAGTCCTTGTC
>DATMLG010000245.1:0-2804 GCA_035570675.1 Verrucomicrobiia bacterium
ATCCGCCCCGCCCTCGCCCGCGAACTGATCGTCTTCGGCTTCTTCGAGGAAGTCCTTAATAAACTCGAAAACGACGAACTTCACACCGCCCTGCGCGAATTGATCCAATCTAAATTTAAAAAGTAACTCACCACAAAGGCACGATGGTCACAAAGTCACTCAAAGTTTGCTTCGTGTTCTTTGTGCCTTCGTGGTGAATCTTTTCCATGCCAAACCGCGAACGCACCCTCTCACGCGACGTCCCCGCCACCCAGATTCCCAGCGGGGAAAAGCAGATTCTTCCCGCCGGAACGCGCCTCTTCATTCATCAGACGCTCGGCGGCAGTTACACCGTACAAACCGATTTCGGCCTCTTCCGCCTCGACGGCAGGGATGCCGACGCCATCGGCGAACAGGCCGCGGACACGACCGTCGCCGCCCCGGCCACGACGACCAGTGGCGCGCCTGATCCCGCCGCCGTCTGGGATCAGCTCAAAAAAGTTTACGACCCGGAGATCCCCGTGAACATCGTGGATCTTGGCCTGGTTTATTCGATGGACGTCGGGTCAAAGCCCGAGGGCGGCTACCGCGTCGATGTGAAAATGACCCTCACAGCGCCCGGCTGCGGCATGGGCCCGGCCATTGCCGAGGACGCAAAATCGAAAATCCTCCTTGTCCCCGGCGTGTCCGACGCCGATGTGCAAATCACCTGGGAACCGGCGTGGAACCAGCAGATGATTTCCGAGGAAGGCAAAATGAAGCTCGGGCTGATCTGATTCCACGCTTTGCAGTTTACAAAATGCCCCACACGCGCACGTTGGCCATGTATGAACTTATCGAATTTACAGCCTTCATCCACCCCGCCAATCCCCCGCTTTGACGACGACGATGACGACGAGCACGAGGAATGCGAAAAATCCTCAAAGTCGGCCTCCGCCATCGGCACACTTATTCAGAAAAAATTTCTCGCGCAGCGGAAAATTTTCCTGTGGGGCGCGGTGACCGATGAAACAGCCAAGGACATCACCGAGAAGCTGCTTTACCTTGAAGCCACCGATCCCGGCAAGGACATCACCTTTTATTTCAATACGCCCGGCGGCTCCATCACGGCTGGCATGGCTGTTTACGACACAATGCAGCTCATCACCTCTCCCGTCACCGTTGTGGTCACTGGCATGGCTGCCTCGATGGGTTCCATCCTTCTTTGCGCGGCGGCCAAGGGGCGCCGCCTGCTTTATCCGCATGCCCGCGTTCTCATCCACCAGCCGCTTATCTCCGGCCGCTTCATCGGCCCGGCCACGGATATCAACATTCAGGCGCAGGAAATGGAAAAGATCCGCGCCGAACTGAACGAGATTCTCGCCACTGCCTCGGGCCAGACCCTGGAAAAGGTCGCCCATGACGGCGACCGCGATTTTTATCTCAACGCCAAGGAAGCCATCGCCTACGGCCTCGCCGACAGGATCGTGGATAAGGTCTGAGGCATTGGAAAAGTATCGGGTATCAGGTGTGGGAAGTATCAGGATTAGGAATTAGGAGTCAGGAATTGGTCGGCTATCTTGGAACTTGATCCCTGGCACTTGAAACTTCGCGCGCAGCACGCTTGTTACTTGTCACTTGATACTTGTTACTTCGGCTGAGCTTGTCCTTGGGCGTTCAGCGTTCGATGTTCGGCGTTAATATCATCTAGTGCCCGATATCCGGCGTCGGCATATCCGTTTCCCATTGCACCGCCTGCGCGGAGTCGTGGGCCGCCAGTGCCGCATCCCGCGCTGCGAGCAGCCAGGCCGATCGCGCCGCGAGCGGCAGGCTGTCGGAAGCCAGCAGATTTTTGTAAACTTCCACCGCCCATTGTGGCTGTCCGCCCGCCACGAGCAGGCGGGCCGTCTCAACCGCCAGGGCCCATTCCTGTGGGCGCAGGGTTTTAATAAAGCGCACAAACTCCACTTCGCGCGCCGCACCGGCAGCATCGCCGGCCTTCGCAAGCCGCTGCGCCACCGCCAAACCAAGGGCAAGGCTCGGCGATTCGTCCATGCCTGCGTGCAAAATATCCAGCGCCTCCGCGGATTTCTTATCCGCATCGAGCAGATGCATTTCCCGCAGCACAGCATAGGGCGCAAGTGCCGGCGGCAGGTCCTTTTTATTTTTCCATTGTTCTGAAAAATTCACCTGAAATGGCCGGTAGAGCGGATCGCCAATGAGCACGCCCTGCCAGCTCAGCACCGGCATCGCGTAGTAGGCCGCGTCACCCAGCGTCCAGCCAAGGGCGAGCGCGTGCAGCAGCAAATCGGGATGGTGCGTGAACTGGAGATAGGGCTCGTAAACATTGCCTATCGTCGCCGTGACACCATGCGCCACGAGAGGCCCGCACCAGCCTTCGGTCGCCGACCGCAGGGTATGCGCCGAAAAGCTGTGGATATGCAACGCGATGGCACCGGGCGGAAAGGTAAAATCCGGCAAAGTGAACGGACCATTCAGGTCGCCGGCATACCAGCCGAAATAGAGTACAGGCGCGTCGAACCGCGCAGTCACCGGCATGGTGGTGGGGGCGCGGTCAACATCGCCGTCGAACCCGAGGTCGGCGAGTTGCGTTGCGGTATCGCTGAGCCACTGGTCACCTTCGGCGACGGGCCCGCCCATATCGATATAACTGCGGCCGAGCAGTCCCGTGTGTTCGGCGATGATCGCATTGTCCACCAGGTGCTCGGCTTCCTCAAGGGTTGGTCCATCCAGCCGGCCAACTTTCACGACGGCAGAGAGATCGAACGGCGTCGGATGCTCGTTCTGAAAAAGCGGATTGTGCTGAAACCCGTTGATATTGTAAC
>DATMLG010000246.1:0-11257 GCA_035570675.1 Verrucomicrobiia bacterium
TCCGGCCGGCAGCGGTGAAGCTTCGCCAGCTTTTCGCGCAATAAGTGCGCCGTGGGGTTCGGGTAAAGGCGAAGCCGTCCGTCCACGGCCGCCTTCACCGCGGCCAACATCTTCAGCGATGGCGGGAACGGATTTTCGTTGGTGTTGAGCTTGATCAAGCCCGGAATCTTCGGCTGCTCGCCGGGAACATAAGCATGCAGCTTGTGCACGAGGGGACGGACTAATTTTGAATTTGCCAATGGCATGGGCTTTTTTTGCTGCTAGGACTTGATTCGGACCTCCGTAAATTTTTTCGCCACGGTCAGGGACCGCTTCGGCGTGGCGCGATTGCATTCCACCATGATCGTGCGGCGCCGGGGACTGGTCCGTGGTCAGGCTGCGATGGCAACAGACCGTACGTGAGCAACTTCGTCCTTGGCGATTGGGCGAACTTGATCCGCCAGCAGTGTGACGACGGCTATGGATTTTCCAGTGAGTGTCATAAATTCCACCGTACAACCCCGGCCGCCATCATGAACAAGCAAAACGGTCCCGATGTCCCCTTTCGCCAGACCATGCTCCGGCAAGTCGGTTGTCAGCACCATGCTTTCAAGTTCTTTGATCATCAGATCAAGCATCCAACGGATAAGCTGTGGCTAATGTAGCCGTTTCTTCGCCTTTTGCAATAAACCAAATTACCCGGATTTTTGGAGCCCGACCATCGGGGGCGGGCAACGGGCCTTCGACCACATAGTTCTGTCCGAACGGTGTTGGCACGATTTCCGCAATTTCGTGAATGCGGGCGTGGTTTAACAACGTCGAGGCGAGCACTTCCCAATTCTCCGCATTGAAACCGAAGCCAACAAAGAACGCGGCTTTGTGCCGGCCGTCGCGATGCGAGGTCGAAAGAAGGTAATGCGTGATTTTTGTGCCCGGCACGCTGGCCCGCTCCGCATTTGGCAGCTTCATCAGTTGGGTTTTTCCTCTGTTGCCCTAAGTATGACGAATCTCTGCCGATTTTCCATGCGCATCCAAGCCTTCAATCTCCGCGAATTTCTGTACGGCAGTCAGGGAGCGCTTGAGCGCGGCGCGGTTGTATTCGACTACGCTGGTGCGGCGCTGGAATTGGTCCACGGTCAGTCCGGCAAATGACACGCCCGCGCCGCCGGTCGGCAGCGTGTGGCTGGGTCCGGCCACATAATCGCCCATGACCGTCGGCGACCACGGCCCGATGAATATTGCGCCGGCGGTGAGAATTTTTCCGGCGACCTTGCGCGCGTTGCGGGTCATCACTTCGCAATGTTCAGGCGCGAGCCGGTTGGCGAGCTTGATGGCGTCATCCAGCGTCTTGACCTGGATGAGCCAGCCTTTCTGGTCGAGTGCGCGTTTGGCTTCATCAGCGTGGGAAAGCGCGGGAAGTTGCCGTGCGATTTCTTTCTCAACCGCCCGCGAAACCGTGCGAGAGGTTGTTACCAGCCAGACGCGTTCGTGGCCCGAGCCGTGTTCGGCCTGCGCCAGCAAATCGGCGGCGGCAAATTTAGCGTTGGTGGAGTCATCGGCCAGAACGAGCAGTTCGCTCGGGCCGGGCAAGAGGTCCACGGCCACATGGCCGAACAGCAGCCGCTTGGCCATGACAACGTAAGGGCCGCCGGGGCCGAAGATTTTTTGCACCCGAGGGATGCTCGCGGTGCCGAAGGCCATCGCGGCAATGGCCTGCGCGCCACCCGCCTTGTAAATCTCCGTCGCTCCGGCAACCCGCGCCGCGAATAGCAACGCTGGATTGATGACGCCATCGGGGCCGCAGGGCGAGCAGACCACGATTTCCGGGCAACCGGCCACGCGCGCGAGCGTGATGGTCATCAATGCGGTCGAGGCCAGCGGTGCCGCGCCGGCGGGAATGTAGATGCCGACGCGTTGAAAGGGATCGAATTTCTCGCCGACCGTCGCACCCTGGGCATTTTTCGCGGACCAGTTTTTGCGAAGCGATTTCCGCGCAAACGACGCGATATTTTTGTCCGCGAACTGCACCGCGGCGCGCAGGGAATCATCCGCCGTGAGCGATGCGGCCAGCATTTCCGCCTGCGTGACCTTCAATCCTTCCGCCGTCAGACGCGCGCCGTCAAAGCCCTCGATGTATTCCAGCAGGGCGCCGTCGCCACGCGTTTTCACGCCGTCGATGATGGCCTTCGTGCGCTCCTCGATGAGCGGATCGAAGAGGCTGGACGGGGCGGTCAATTCGCGGAGGCGTTCGGCGAAGTCCGCGTCCGCGTGGCTGATGACTTTCATGCGGGCCGACACTATGGCAACCGGGGGCAAAAGTCAAAAGGAGCCCGGGGCGCGGGAACGGTAGTGATACATTCTGAAATCAGGCGGCTCAGTTAACTTGTCAGGCCAATCACTGATCATGGTGAAACAACATCAAATAAACCAAACTAAGAATAAAAAGCACTACGACAATCAATGAAAACCATTTCAAGATTGCTAACACGTTCGTCATCGAGCCGCTCTTTTTCATCTTCTCAAATCTCTCACTCTCAAGTTGATCCCGGACGCTTATTGCCTCGTGTTTATCTTTCGATTCCTGGTCCCACTTTCTTGCCGCGGCAAATTCCTTTGCTCCCCATAATAATCCTATAAGTCCGGCGCCCACAGCAGTGCGTCTCTCCCTTGAGCTCATAGAAGAAAGCATCGCGATGCCCAAGCAACCAATACCCAAGCAGATGGCTAAATAACCAGCCGCAGGTTCCGGTTTTCGTTTCTTTCTTTTCATGATACGAACTCGGTCTAACGAGAAAGCTGAGCCACCTCCTCCTTAAACTCAAGCCGACAATCCAACAATCTCTTCCACAGTCCAAACATGATCCCTATTACTTGCTTCCGTTACGGGCGGAATTACACGCCGATGTCTTCATTCCACAATTCCGGCCGGGCGGCGATGAATTCACGCATCAGCTTGATGCACTCTGCGTCCTGCACCACCTCCACGCTGACACCCTGCGCGCGGACGTATTCCTCCGGCCCCTTGAAGGTCATGTTCTCACCGATGACCACGCGCGGAATTTTGTAAAGCAATATGGCGCCGCTGCACATGGGGCAGGGTGAGAGCGTGGAATACAAGGTGCATTTCTGGTAAACGGCGGCATTGAGGCGGCCCGCGTTTTCCAGGCAATTCATCTCGGCATGATGAATGACGCTGCCCTTTTGAACGCGTTGATTGTGGCCGCGCCCGATGATTTTTCCCTCGCAAACCAGCACCGAGCCGATGGGGATGCCGCCCTCGGCCAGCCCCAGTTTCGCCTCCTCAAGGGCGGCTTTTAGGAACGGATCCATGCATTTCAAATGGCGGCGGCAATCGCGTCGCCCATCTCGCTGGTGCCGACTTTGCGCACATTCGTTTCGGTGGCGCTGAAGATGTCGCCCGTGCGGCAACCGGAGGCGATGGCCTTAGCCACCGCATTCTCTATCGCCGCAGCCGCGTCCTCCAAACCAAAACTGAAACGCAACATCAGCGCCGTGGACAGGATTTGTGCGATGGGATTGGCAAGATTCTTCCCGGCGATGTCCGGCGCGGTGCCGCCCGCCGGTTCGTAAAAACCAAACACGCGGTCGCCGCTTTGCGCGCCCAGGCTGGCGCTGGGAAGCATCCCGAGCGAACCCGCGAGCGCCGCGGCTTCGTCGCTCAAGATGTCGCCGAACATGTTTTCGCAGAGCAGCACGTCAAACTGCGCCGGCTTGAGTACCAGTTGCATCGCGGCGTTATCCACAAAGATATGATCCAGAGCGACGTCGGGGTACTGCGCGCCCACCCTGGTGACCACTTCCCGCCACAGCACGCCGTTCTCCAGCACGTTTGCCTTGTCCACGCTCATGAGCTTCTTGCGGCGCGACCGCGCCGAGCGAAACGCAACATGCGCGATGCGCTCAATCTCCGGCGTGGTGTAGACCATCGTGTCAATGGCGCGCTTGATCATGCCGCCGCCCGCGCCCGCGGAAATTTCCTCCGTTTTCTTCGGCTGGCCGAAATACATGCCGCCGGTCAATTCCCGCACCACGAGGATGTCAATGCCGCCGCCCTGCCGCTCGCGGCTCAGCGGGCACGCGTGGGACAGTTCCGGAAACAGTTTTACGGGCCGCAGATTGGCGAACAGGCCGAATTCCTTGCGCAACCGCAACAGCGCGGCGCGTTCGGGGCGTTCCTCCTTGGGAATCGTAGGATCGCGGTCAGGCAGACCCACCGAGCCGAACAGGATGCAGTCGGATTCTCGGCAGAGTTTCAGTGTCGCGTCCGGCAGCGCGCGGCCCGCTGCGTCAATGCCCGCCCAGCCCACGGGAGCTTCGGTGAGCTTCGCGGTCAGGGAAAATTTCTTTTCCACGGCGCGCAACACCTTGATGGCTTCGCGCATTACTTCGGGGCCGATGCCGTCGCCGGCGAGGACGGCAATTTTCAATGTGGTGGAACTCATGGATTGCGGGTGAGGATGGAGCGGGTCGTTTCAGGAAAAGGAGACATCAACCGCGGCTCACGTCCGGCCGATCAAGGATTTGACGGCCTCGATGAGTTGATGGGCCTGGTAGGGTTTGGCGAGAAACTTGTCCGGCCGCGCCGGTGAATCGCGGAAAACTTCCTCGCCCACCGTGCCGCTGACCAGCAATATTTTCTGGCGCGGTTCGAGCCGATGGATTTGTTCCACCAATTGCATGCCGTTCATGCTGTGCATGGCGTAATCGGTAATGACGAGATCCGGCTTCGGGGAGGCCTTGGTGAATGCCGCCACCGCCAGTTCCGGGTCGCGGAAGGATTTGATGGTAAACCCCTGCGGCTCAAGAATCACCGTCGCCAGCTCCAGCAGCATCGGCTCGTCATCCACGACAAATATCAAATGTTGCCGGTCTTCCGCCGATTTTGTGTTTTTTGCCTTCGATTCGCTCATGCCGCTTTCCGCCCGAACTGCCCCCAATAAAAACGCCTTTCCCGCGGCTTGGCAAGCGTCATCGCGCATTTTGTTCCTTGTTTTCAAAGGGTTTGTTGCGCCGCCAATTTGCACGCAATCATCTTTTACCTTTTTACTTTGACCCTTTGACGTAAATTTTACGCATGTCGCGCGACTACGTGCTGCAACCGTTCCAGCCGCCGGTGAACCTGCATATTGATTATGCGAAGGAACTCAACCCGCAGCAACTGGCCGCCGTCACCGCGCCGCCCGGTCCTGCGCTCGTGATCGCCGGCGCCGGTTCGGGGAAGACCCGCACCCTGACTTATCGCGTCGGCTTTCTGCTGGAGCAGGGCATTCCCGCCGACCGCATTCTTCTGCTCACCTTCACCAACAAGGCTGCCCGCGAAATGATGCGCCGCGTCTCCGATCTTCTCGGCCAGGAACTGCCTGCGCTTTGGGGCGGCACGTTTCACTCCATCGGCGCCCGCATCCTGCGCGCCAATGCCCAGCTCCTCGGCTGGCAGCGCGATTTCACCATCCTTGACCGTCAGGACGCCGAGGATCTCATCAAGGCCTGCCTGGGCGAATCAGAAATTGACGTGAAGGCCACCCGCTTTCCCAAGGCGGAAGTGCTCGCGGATATTTTTTCGCTCGCTGTCAACACCCGCAAAACGATTCCCGAAATCCTCGCCCAGCAATACGATTACTTCGAATCGCTTGCGCCCCAGATCGCCAACATGGGCGAGCGTTACGTCGCCCGCAAACGCGCCGCCAACGCCATGGATTTCGACGACCTCCTCGGCCTCTGGTTGCGCCTGCTGCTCGACCATCCCGCGGTCGCCGAACAATACCAGCGCCGATTCCAGTTCATCCTGGTGGACGAATATCAGGACACCAACCAGCTTCAGAGCGAACTGATTGATCTGCTCGCCGCGCGGCATCACAACGTCATGGTCGTCGGCGATGATGCCCAGAGCATCTACGCCTGGCGCGGCGCGAATTTTCAGAACATCATGAAGTTTCCCGAGCGCCATCCGCAGGCGAAGGTGTATAAGATTGAAACGAATTACCGCAGCACGCCGGAAATCCTGCAGGTCGCGAATGCCGCCATCGCCGCCAATCTGCGCCAGTTCACCAAGGAATTGACCCCCGCCCGCAAGTCCGGCGTCAAACCAGTCCTTGTCGCCTGTCTCACCGCCGCCGAGCAGGCAGCCTTTGTCGCCCAGCGCATTCTTGAGCTTCGGGAGGAAGGCGGGCAGATGAACCAGATGGCCGTGCTCTATCGTTCCCATTTTCACGCGCTGGAATTGCAATTGGAACTTACCCGCCGCAACATTCCCTTCAGCATCACCAGCGGCATCCGCTTTTTCGAACAAGCGCACATCAAGGACGTCACCGCGTACCTCAAGTTCGTGACCAACCCCCGCGACGAACTCGCCTTGAAGCGAGTGGTGCAGTTGCTGCCCGGCGTCGGCGCAAAGGGCGCGAACAAACTCTGGGCCGCGTACAGTTCAAAGCTTGGAAATCAGGACACCGCCCCGGAGGCGCCCGCTTCCCGCCCCGCATCGCTGGCCGCAATTCTGCAAGGGTGCCTGCCGGTTGTTCCCAAAAAAGCCGCGACGGCCTGGGCGCAATTCACTGCGACCATTTCCCAGCTTGAAACCGAGCCCGTCGCCGGTAATCCGGCGAAAATGATTCAGTTGGTGGTCGAGGCCGGTTACGAGGACCATTTGCAGGCCAACTACGCCAATTATCGCAACCGTCTCGACGACCTCAATCAGCTCGCCATCTTCTCCCAGCAATTTCCCACGGCCGAGGAATTCCTTTCCCAGCTTGCCCTGCTCACGAACTTGGAGGCCGAGGCCGACCAGCCGGCCAATCGCGACAATGAGCAGGTCCGCCTTTCCACCATTCACCAGGCCAAGGGCCTCGAATTTGACACGGTCTTTGTCATCATGCTGTGCGATGGTTTGTTTCCCTCCGGCCGTTCGCTGGATACCGCCGATGGCGAAGAAGAAGAGCGTCGTTTGTTCTATGTGGCCATCACCCGCGCGCGCAACGAGCTTTACCTGACCCATCCGCTGACGCGCATGATTCCCGGCGGCGGCGACAGCATGCAACAACCCTCCCGGTTCCTGAACGAACTTCCCCGTGAACTGCTCGACGAGTGGCAGCTCCAGACCAATCATCCGTACGGCTGAACCGCAGGATCAAGCGCCGGCGGCGGATCAAATTCCCAGAAACATCCGCGGCATTTTCTTTTTGTCAATCGGCTCGCCGAGTCCCAATTGATAGCCCTCCGGCATTGTCGCCGGGTCCACGTAGGTTCCGAACAGATGGTCCCACAGGCTGAAGGTGGTGCCCAGGTTCATGCGGCATTCCTGCCCGACGGAATGATGCACCCGGTGATATTCCGGCGAGATGATCAGCCATTTGAGCGGGCCGATGTTCACGCGCACATTGGTGTGCTCCCAGAATTGAATCAACATGCCCACCGAATAACAGATGCCCGTCTGGATCGGGCTGAGCTTGAAGACGAGCATGGGTATGGTGGCCTGCGGGATGTTGTAAATCAGCGAGTGCATGAAGCTCGTGCGAAAGCCGGAGAACCAGTAGAGATACTCGGCGGAATGATGCCAGGCATGCGTCCGCCAGAGCACATCGGTGCGATGTTGCGCGCGATGGATCCAGTAAATCAAAAAGTCCGCCAGCACCACCGCCATCACCATTTTGACCACGCCCGGCAGCGCCTGGACTGCGTGTATTCCGCCCAGCATCCTTGCCGGCAACACTGCATTGGTCGCTTTCAAAATCGCATTGGTGCAAATCCGGTTCATGAGCACCGCGAGCGAGAATGAGAGCAGATCAATCTTCAAATCCGCCCAGCGGTCAATCTTCCGCGCCGGGCGAAGCCGTTCGCACACCTCCGCGATTGCCACCAGCAGAAAAAAGGCGATGATTTGATAGTCCTGGGGCTGGATGGAAGCCAACAAGTTATGTATCCGTGTCATCACTTAAAGGTTTTTTGCCGCATGCCCGACCTGCTGCGGTGAGAATAATGCCGCGCCGGAAAAATGCAAGAGGTTAGCGGGGCAAAACAGCAGTGCCCGGAGTTTTTCAAAGCATTGTCAGGCGAAAATTTTTGCAATCGTCCCCTGAATTTCTTCCGCCTTGGCCCGGGGATCCGTGGCGTTGCGAATCGGCCGCCCCACCACAATATAATCCGCCCCGTTGTGGAACGCCTGCTCCACGTCCACCGTCCGCTTTTGGTCATCCGCCGGCTTGTTCTCCACCGGCCGGATGCCCGGACTCACCACCAAAAAATTCTGCCCCAGGTGCTCGCGCAGTTTTGGCGCCTCCAGTCCGGATGAAATCACGCCGTCGCAACCCGCCTCCAGCGCGCGCCGCGCGCGGGAGAGAACGAGTTGCTCGACATCGCAGGCAAATCCCAAGTCGTCGAGGTCATTCCGGTCCAGGCTTGTCAGCACCGTCACCGCCAGTAGTTTGAAATCTTTCCGCGCCTTGACCGCCGCGCGCAGAATCGACTCGTTGCCGTGCACCGTCGCAAAATCTATGTTCCGGTTGTTCAACTGCGCCACCGCGAGCTGCACTGTTTCCGGCACGTCAAAGAATTTCAAGTCCGCGAACACCCGTTTGCCGCGCGCGCGCAGCCAGTCAATCAACTCGTAATAACCGCCGGCCATGAAAAGCTGAAGACCCAGCTTGTAGAACACCACTGAATCGCCCAGCTTCTCCACCCATGCCTTGGCCTCCTCCACCGTCGAAACATCCAGCGCGAAGATGAGCCGTTCCCGCACGGGAATCGCCTTCTCGGACAACCATTGTTGTTGAACCATGCGCCTATTTTCGACAAACCCGCCGCGGATGCAAATGCTTTTGTTGGGACTGCCAAAACCCGGTTAACAGCCGCAAAGTGGCTCACACGCCGCTTTGACGATTCCTGTCCGTGTGCTATTGTCTTGGGGACGCGAGGCCTCGCTTTCCTTGTTGCAGGGAGGGTAACGGTCCGTGCCCGTCATGGAATTTCCCGGTAACAAGTTGCTCCGCTGGCTGAAGGTGACCCTGCTCGGGTGCGCTCTCGGCCTGATTCTGGTCACCGCCAACTTTCTGCTTTGGTCCTGGTTGTTTGATTCAAATCGCGGCCACATGCGCTCGGGGCCACCCCTGCGGCTCAGCGCCGGATCCGTCCAGCAGGAACTCGCCCGCGTCATCGACTCCCAACTGTCGGCCTTCCGCAAGGGTGATTACGCCGGCGCTTATGCGTTCGCCGATTCCGCCCTGCAGGCGCAGGTTTCTCCCGCCGTGTTTGAGCACATGGTAAAGACCAGTTATCCCGCCATCGCCCGTTCCCGTTCCGCCAGCTTCGGCGTGAGCCTGGACAACGGCGCCGAGGCCATCGTCACTGTCGGTGTCATGAGCCAGTCCGGCCATCTGCTCCAATACCATTATCTGATGCACCACGAACCCGGTGGCTGGAAAATCAGCGGCGTTGTGCGCATCCACGCCGAAGGCACCACAGTTTAGCCAGACTTTCTTCTGCGGTTTCATCAAAGTTCCCGAGCATTTGCGGGCTACTCGTGGCATGGACTTTGCTCCCATTGAAGCGTCAGAGCGGGCTTAATTGCTCAAAAAAAGACAGCTCATATTTGGCAAATCTTTCCGGCATGAAACCACTCAGCACCTTCAGTTTTATTGTCGTGTTGTTCATGGCAATCATTGTTTTCGTCTTTGACGAAAAAATTGCCACCGACTTGTTCCATCAACATGAGGCCGTTTTATTTCCCGCCACTACCGGCAGGGTGTATCACAGCGCGGTGAATGTCACCCACGGCTCGAAGGGTGGAACCTCCTATCACATCAATATTTTGTATGATTACCAGGTGGACGGGCAGTCATTTCATGGCAGCACCTTCCGCTACGGCCTGTTCTCTCCCGGTTCGGCCCAGGCTTATGCGGCGGTCCACGCTCATCCCGTCGGTTCTGAGGTCACGGTCTACTACCGCGCGGATGACCCCTCGGATTCGCTGCTCAGTCCCGGCGTGGTCGGCCGCGATTTTCTCATCTTTTTCATCCTGATGCCCGCAAGTCTGCTCGTGCTCTATTTGCTATGCACGTCGAACACTCCGGCCTGGTTCAAACCGGTCAAGCCGCTGGCGGGCGGCGTGCAGATCATTTCACAGGGCGGCCAAATCAGGGTAAGACTGCCGCGATATCCGGTCCCGGCCTGGAGCCTCGCGGTGTTTTCCGGGGCGTCGGTTGTTTCCTTCGTGACGCTTTCCCTGCTGACCACGCGCAATCCCTCGGTGCAACCGGAGGCAATGGCCGGGATCCTGATTCTTGCCGCCACCGTCGTCGTGTTCTGGTGGCGCCGCGCCAGGCTGCTGTCCGGGGTGGATGATCTCGTCTTTGATGAAAGCGCGCGCACCGTTTCCCTGCCGCAAACATTTGGACGAAACCGCGCCACTCTTCTGGAATTCAACGCAGTCCGGTCGGTTTATCTGGAAACGATTGTCCACCGCGGCAAGGGCGGCTACTATTATTCCTGGGCCGTGACGTTCGCGCTCCAGGGCGCCGCGGCTTCGCCGGAAAGGCTGGCAATTTGGTACGACGAAGAAAAGTGCCTCGCCTTCGCCGGGTGGCTCTGCGAACGCCTTCACTTGCCCGGACTCGCGAATCAAACCGTCGATTCGAGCAGCGCCTTCTCCCTTTCCAGCAGCGTCGGGTGGGAATAGTAAAAACCGCTGTAGAGCGGATGCGGTGTCAGGTTGGACAGGTTCTTTTCGTAAATCTTCCGCAACGCGCCGATCATGGAGCCCGTTTCCTTCATCGCCTGCGCGGCGAATGCGTCCGCCTCGTATTCATGCCGGCGCGACTGCCAATGCGCCACGGGCGAAAACCAGAATGTCACCGTCCCGCCGAGCAGCGCCAGCAGCAGCAGCGCGGGCGCAATCCCGCCCGGCGCAAAGCCGAATCCCTGGTAAAACCACGGCTGCCGCGAGAACCACGACACCGCGAAAAACGCCAGCAGCAGGCTGGCCGCCGACCACGCCAGCATTTTCGGGATGTGCCGTTTCTTGTAGTGGCCGATTTCATGCGCCAGGACCGCCTCGATTTCCGGCTCGCTGAGCTGCTGCACGAGCGTGTCAAACAGCACGATTTTCCGGAAGCGCCCGAACCCCGTGAAGAAGGCGTTCGAATGCCGCGACCGCTTGCTCCCGTCCATCACCTGGATGCTCCGCGCCCGGAAACCGATGCGGCCCGCCAGCGCCAGCAGGCGCTCGCGCAGGCTGCCCTCCGGCAGCGGTGTGAACTTGTTGAACATC
>DATMLG010000247.1:0-9337 GCA_035570675.1 Verrucomicrobiia bacterium
CGAGCTGCAAAAGGACATTATCGAGGAATCCATTGAACTCGCCGCACTCACCCGCAACGCGCAAAGCCAGTTCCAGGAAATCGTCAAGCTCTCTCCCGCGATGGCGGACCAGGTGAAGATTGCCGCGTTGAACACCGAGAACCCGGGACATCTGACGGATTTGATTGCCGTGAACCTGAACCTCAGCCTGCCGGAACGCCAGCAGATGCTGGAAACACGGTCGGTCAAGGAACGCCTGACCCGCCTGCTGCCCATGCTCAACCGCGAGAACGAGGTGCTGACGCTGAGTTCAAAGATCCAGACCGATGTCGCCAGTTCCATGTCCAAGACCCAGCGCGACTTCTTTCTGCGGGAACAGTTGCGCGCCATCCAACGCGAACTCGGGGAGGGCGATGTCAACGCCACGGACACCAAGAATTTGCGTGAGCAGATCGACCAGACCCCGCTGCCCGAGGAGGCCAAGAAGGTGGCGCTCGCGGAACTGGAACGTCTATCCCAAATGTCCCCGGCCATGGCCGAATACGGTGTATCGCGCCATTACCTGGATTGGATCATCAACCTGCCGTGGGGCAAGACCACCGAGGACCAGCTTGATTTGAAGGTCGCGCGGCGCATCCTCGATGAGCAACATTTTGGCCTGGGCAAGGTCAAGGACCGCCTGCTGGAGTTTCTCGCCGTCATCAAGTTGAAAAAGGAACTCAAGGGACCGATCCTCTGCCTGGTCGGACCGCCGGGCGTGGGCAAAACCTCCCTCGGCAAAAGCGTAGCGGACACGTTGGGCCGTAAATTTGCGCGAATATCCCTGGGCGGAATGCGCGATGAGGCCGAAATCCGCGGACACCGGCGCACCTACGTCGGCGCGCTGCCGGGCCGAATCCTGCACGCCTTGCGCCGGGCCGAAAGCAAGAATCCGGTGATTTTGCTCGATGAAATCGACAAGGTGGGCGCGGATTTCCGCGGCGATCCCTCGTCGGCCCTGCTTGAAGTGCTGGATCCGGAGCAGAACAGCACGTTCACGGACAATTACCTCGATCTGCCGTTTGACCTTTCGCGCGTGCTTTTCATCACGACCGCCAACTGGCTGGACCCGATTCACCCCGCGTTGCGCGACCGGCTTGAGGTCATTGAGCTGCCCGGTTACACGGAAACGGAGAAAATGCAGATCGCCCGGCAATATCTTGTGCCGCGGCAACTGGGCGAAAACGGCCTTACCGCCAAGATATTCAAGATACCGGATCCCTCGTTGCGGCGCGTCATCCAGGAATATACGCGCGAGGCCGGCGTGCGGCAGTTGGAGCGGGAAATCGCCGCGCTCATGCGCAAGGCGGCGTTGAAGGTCGTGAGCCGCAACGGTGATGCCGCCAAGCAGCTTGTCCTCGCGCCCGAATCCGTGGAGGAATATCTTGGCCCGCCGCGCGTATTTTCCGAGTCCCTGGAAGCCATCACGGAGAGCGGCATCGCCACCGGGCTGGCCTGGACGCCGGTGGGCGGCGAAATCCTTTTCATCGAAGCGACGCGCATGCCCGGCAAGGGACACTTGATTTTGACGGGTTCACTCGGCGAGGTGATGAAGGAAAGCGCGCAGGCTGCGTCCAGCTACCTGCGCAGCCAGGCGCATGCGCTGGGTATTGACCTGAGTAATTACGACAAATACGACCTTCACATCCATGTGCCCTCCGGCGCCACGCCCAAGGATGGTCCCAGCGCGGGTGTGACCATCGTCGTCGCCCTGGCTTCGCTGTTGACCCAGCGGAAGGTGCGGACGGACATGGCGATGACCGGCGAAATCAGCCTGCGCGGCCGCGTTCTGAGGGTCGGCGGCATCAAGGAAAAGGTGCTGGCGGCGGCGCGATTTGGCGTCAAGCACGTCATTCTTCCGGACCAAAACCGCACGGATTGGGATGAAGCGCCGGATGAGGTGCGCAAGAAAATCACCCCGCATTTCGTCAAGCACATCTCCGAATTGTTCCCGCTGGCCTTGCGCGGCAAATGAGCGGCTGGCGTTCATCGTTCCGCCCGGTGGCAATATTTCTCGCGGCGCTGCTGTCCGGCACCGGTCTGCGCGCCCAGGAAACTTATCCCACCGGCCCGGCCGCCGGACAGGAACTCGCAGCGGCGTTGTGTTCCATGCGGCCGGTCGAAGATGCGGACTGGCGCGGCGTCATGAAAATCTCGGGCCGCGGCCACCAGACCGTCGCCGTCCCCGTCACCTGCAACACCACGACGGGCGGTTCCACCTGGACGGTCACCTATACCACGGGCGCCACCAACGGCATCGCCGCGGAAAAACTTGTCATCAATTTTTCAACCAACGCCGCGCCGCAGTATCTTTATTCCCGCGCGACATCCCCCGGAGGCCCGCTGGGTGAGCCCAGGCATTTGTCAGGTGCGGAGGCGGACGTGCCGCTGGGCGGGTCGGACTTCTGGCTCTCGGACCTGGGTTTTGAATTTTATCACTGGTCGGACCAAAACCGGCTCAAGGGCGAGATGCGCCGCGGCAAGCCGTGCTTCGTTTTGGAAAGTGTGAATTCGCATCCGCCTGTTGGCGGCTACGGACGAGTGAAGGTTTGGATAGAAAAGGAATCCGGCGCGCCGCTCCAGGCTGAGACGTACGGAGCCGACGGCAAGGTGCTCAAGGAGTTTGAACTGGGCAGCGTCAAGAAGGTCAATGACCGCTATCAATTGAAGGACATGGAAATCCTCAACTACCAGACCGGCTCGCGAACACGTCTCGTTTTTGACCTGGACGGCAGGTAGAATTGACTTGAAAACCCGCCGGTTCGGGAGGATGGTGACGGGAGCCTTGGATTACAAATGAGCAGCCAAACTTACGAGGTCATCCGCGGAGCCGTCATGCTGGTGCTGTTCTCGCTGGCAATCGGCTGGTTCATGTGGCGGTGGCTGAAGAAAACGCGCGATCCCGCGCTGCTGCTTTTCCGCTGGATCCTGACGGCGGCGGCTTTTTATGGATTGTGGCGCGGAGGAACGCAGGCCGGCCAGGCCATGAATCAGGGAAGTCCGCTCGCGGTTCTCGGTGTGATTTATGGGCTCCTCGGCGGGCTGTTTCTGGCTCTTGTATGGGTTCCGCCAATGACGGATTACGTGTCGCGCAGGATTGGTTCGCTTTACGACGGCGGCGACGACGAGGTTGAGGCCAAACCGTATTACTCCATCTTCAAAGCTAAACGGACCAAGGGAAAATACTTTGAGGCGCTCGCCGAAGTGCGGCGGCAACTGGATAAATTCCCCAACGATTTTGAGGGCCAGACATTGCTGGCGGAATTGCAGGCGGAAAACCTGAACGATCTGCCGGGGGCCGAGGTGACCATCCAGAGACTATGCCAGCAATCCGGCCATGCGCCGGCAAACATCGCCTACGCGCTCAACAAGGTCGCCGACTGGCATTTGAGCCTGGCCAAGGACCGCGACTCCGCGCGAAAGTCGCTCGAAAAAATTATCGAGCTCCTGCCGGACACGGAGATGTCGCTCCAAGCCTCGCAACGCATCGCCCGCCTTGCGGACACCGAGACGTTGCTCGCGCCGCATCAACGCCAGAAGATGGTGATGAAAAAGGGCGTCGAAAACCTGGGATTGCTCTGGGCGCAGGACCATTTGAAGCCCACGGAAACGGATCCCGGGCTGGTCGCCGCGGAATATGTGAAGCACCTGGAGTTGCATCCGCTCGACACGCACGCGCGGGAGAAACTGGCGGTCATCTACACCAGCCATTATCACCGGCTTGACCTCGCGCTGGACCAGTTGGAACAGCTCGTTCATCAGCCGAATCAACCGCCCAAAAACGTCGTGCACTGGCTCAATCTCATGGCGGACATGCAGGTCCAGGAAAATGCCGACCTTGAACTCGTCCGCGGCACCTTGCAGCGCATCGTGGACTCATATCCCGACCTGGCCGCCGCGACGACCGCGCAACGGCGCATCGAAACCCTGAGGCTGGAACTCAAGTCGAAGCAAAAAAACAAGCAGGTGCAGTTGGGCGTTTACGAGCAGAACATCGGCTTGAAACGCCGGGCGTAGGCGGCCCGTATGGTCAAAGCGGCAGCAGGACGCTGATCGTGGTTCCGTGCCGGGGACGTGATTTTATCTTCAACTCGCCGCGGTGCGTTTCCACCACGCGCCCGACAATGGCCAGGCCCAGACCGGTCCCCTTGGACTTCGTCGTGAAAAGCACCGAACTGAACGCCCGCCGCCTTTGCTCCTCGGTCATGCCCTCGCCGGTGTCCTTGAATTCCACCACCACCCGCGCCGTCTTGCCGCCGTCTTTCACCACCTCCTTGCGCGAGGTGACCGTGAGCTTGCCGCCTTCGGGCATCGCTTCCGCCGCGTTGAGAATCAGATTAAGGAACGCCTGCTCCAGTTGCGTCGCATCGGCCATCACCGCGGGCAGCGCCGGATCGAGCTCGTGCAAAAACGCGATGTTCTGATGGCGCAACTTGTGACGCACCAGCAGCCCCAATTCGCCGATCAACTCGTTCAAGTTCACCGGCGCGAAGGTCGGTTCGGTCGTGCGCGCGAACGCCAGAATCTGGTCCACGATTTTGTTGAGGTGCTCAATTTTCTCGCCCAAAATTTCCGCGTCCTTCCCGCGCGGATCGCCGCGGGGAAAACGCAGGTCCAGCGAGTGATACAGCATCTTCATCACCGTGAGCGGATTGCGGATTTCATGCGCGACCTCGGCCGCGAGCAGTCCCAGCGCGGAAAGTTTTTCGTTCTGCCGCAACTGTTCCTCCACGTCCACGATGCGTTCATACAACCGCGCCTTTTCAATGGCCAGCCCGGACAGTTCCGCCAGCGCCGACAAAATGCGTATTTCCTCGTTGGAAAACTTGTACGGCCGGCCGGTGTAAATATTCAACGCGCCAATCGCCTCCCCCGCAAAAATCAGCGGCACGCTCAGCAACGCCACCAGCCCCTCGCGCCGCGCCACGCCGGTGTTCTGGTACCGGCTCGACGTCTGCACATTCTCGACCTGGATCGGCTTGCGTCGCCGGACAACAATGCCCACCAGGCTCTCCGCCGCGCTGAGCCGCGGCTTTTTCAGGTACGGCTTGCCCGCGCCCCAGCTCGCCCGCAAGTCCAGCCACTCCCGCGATTCATCGAGCATCAGCAGCGAGCACATCTTCGCCTGCATCATCAGGCACGCCTCGCGCGTGATGACCTGCAACGCGTCGTCCAGGTTCAGCGCGGAATTGATCGTCTGCCCCACGCGTGCCAGCGTTTCCAGCAACCGCGCCTTCAGCCGCAACTGTTCGTACAGCCATGTGTTGTGAATCACCTTCGCCGCCGAAAGCGACAGCGCCTCCAGCAATTCCTGGTCAGCCGCCGTGAACGCGTCCTTCCGGTCCGAATCCACGTTCAACACCCCGCGAATATCGCCCATCACCACCAGCGGCACGGCCAACTCCGACGACACATGCTGCCGCAGTCGAATATATCGCGGGTCCGCCGCCACATCGCCCGACCGCACCGCCAGGCCCTTGCGCGCCACCCAGCCCGTGATGCCCTCACCGACGCGCAACTTCAACTCGGCCGCATTCGGCGGCAGGCCCATCGACGCGTGAATTTCCAGAAAGCCCGACGTGGGATTGATGAGCACCACCGACCCGCTCGAGGCATTCGTGACCCGCACCGCCTGGTCCACGATGAGCTGCAGCGCCTCCTGCGGGTCGAGCGTCGAATGAATCACGTTGCCGACTTGGTAAAGCAGCTCCAACCGCGCGCAACGCGCCTTCAGCTCTGTCAATTCATCGCTCATCGCTCGTCATCACCGCACCCGAAGTATCATCCACACCGCCGCCACGCTGAAGGAAATATTCGGGAACCACGCCGCCAGCCACGCCGGCAGATAACCGCCCGTCCCCAGCGCCAGGCCGAGCTTCAACAGCACGTAATAGATGAAACAAATCATGATGCTGCCCGCCACTCCCGCGAACAAATTCCGCCGGCCCGACGCCGCGCCAAATGGAATCGCAATCAGCACCACCACCAGGCACGTCCATGGCGCCGCCAGCCGGCCCTGCAATTGCGTATGCAGCCACCATTTGGTTTTCCGGGCCAGATCGGTCGGATGCAGGTCCAGGTAATCCAGTATCTCGGCGATGGGCACTTCGGTGGAGTCCAGCGACGGTTTGGCGAACCGCTTGGCGAACTTGATTTCGCGTCGGACCTGTTCGGGCGTCTCGGAAAATTCCGGCATCGCCAGCTCGTTGGTCACCAGGATTGTCACCATCGACCCGGTTTTGCCGCTTTGTTCCTCCACGTTGTGGAACGTCCAGGCCCCGTTGGTCCATGCGGCCCAATCGGCCCTCAGGAACAGGTTGTCTCCCGTCACGGACTTCCACCACACGATGGGCTTGGTCATCACCGACGACCGCACGTTGTAACTGGCAAAACTCCAGTTATGATCGTCGCGCGTGTTGTAAAACCCGGAACTCCCCGATTCATCAACGTTCACCTGACCGGCCTGGCCGCCCTGGTGGCGGTTCATGATTTCCTCCTCCCGGTTTGCGCTGTTGGACGCCAGATACTCGTTCATCACGAACAACACCGGGCTGAGCACCAAACCGACCAGGAGATACGGCGCGCAAATGCGCAACAGGCTCACCCCGGCCGCGCGAATCGCCGTGAACTCATTGTGACGTGTGTGATTCGTCAGCGTATACAGCAGCGCCAGCAACAGGGCGATGGGCAGGATCAGCACCAGCACCTCCGGAAGCTTCGCCGCGTAGAGCTCGGCCACGTCCCGCAGGTCCAGGTGATTTTCCTGGTACCGGTTCAACGAACTGATCAAGTCGAACGCGATCCAGAAAATCAAAAAGCCCCCCAGGCAATAGCCGAGCGGGATTAACAATTCGCGCAACAAATACCGGTCAAGCAGCCGCATTCACGGGGCAAAGTAACGGCCACCGCCCCCCAAGGCAAGCCGGGGTATGCCCGCGTTCCCTTGCCTCGTCCTCCTTTCCGTCTTGGCCCCCGCGTTGGAATTTGACTTTGGACCTTGGACTTTGGCCCTTGGACTTATCGCCCGTCCGGAAGGACTGGCCGTGCGCCAGCACCCTGTTCGCCGCTTCGCGTCTTTGTGTTAATCCGTTCTCCCCAATTTTTAATCTTGAATTTTGCATTTTTAATTGGCCTCAAATTCTTTTATCCCCCGAATTCTTCCTAACCGGCGAGAAACCAACCCTCTTACAACTGAGAAATGGGGTGAAAAACGTGGAAATTGGCCTTGGAAGGCATCTCATAAATGGGAGCAGATGGCGCGGTGAGAGATTTTGGCCGGCCGCGAGGCGTGAGAAGGGAGCATCCCCGCAGGGGGCTGTGACCGACGAACAACAAAGCGGCCGGCCAAAAGATCCGCCGCTTGGAAGAGCTGTCCCCTTTGTTGGCCTGTCTTGCTTTGCATTCATGTTTGTCCGATTTTCGCCGCTGCGGGCATTTATGAGATGGCTTCCTACCGGCGAGAAATCATATGCTTGCGCCGGCCATTACATAAACTGCGCTTCCCCGTTAACTCGTAGGAGACGAGGTGACGAGTCTCTGACTTCCGCGTCTGTTGCCCGTCCCGAAGGCCCCCGCGCCAACATCCTTCAATTTTGAATTTTGAATTGAGCATTTTTAATTGGTCTCTCTCCTCCTTTTCCGTCCTGCTCCGGCCTCGGGCCACACGCCCCAAGCCTCGCGCCTTTGACTGTATCCCATCTCCCCACTTTGTCAAATTACCCGTGGAAAATTCTCTTAATCCTGTCAAAAGTCCGCTCTTGCATTCCTCATTTCCTGCCTTCCTCATAAAATCTCCCCGTTTGCGATTGTAACTTCCGGGTCCGCCTGCTTCGTGAAAATTCGTGCCATTCGTGTCTCTCCCCCCTTCCTTTCCTTCGTTTGCTTCTGTGGAACTTTTTTTCTTTGGGCTTTGGACTGGGCAGTTCGCCCCGTTGTAACGTTTCAACGATTTAACGATTTAACGATTTTACGTGTCAAAATGGCCCCGCCTGCTTCCCTTCCCACTCTCAACCATCAACTCCAAGCGCGCCGAAGTCTTGACGAAGGCGGGTCATCTCTCAACTTTTTCCGCCGCCATCTCCTTCAAATACGCCACCACACTTGCGATGTCCTCATCCGACATCACCTGCGGCCCAAACGCCGGCATCTTGCTCCCCTCCCACGACCGTATCGACTTCGGATTCCGGATATACTGCGGCAGCACCGATTCCTTGAAATACTCCGTCGGATTCAGCGGCAGATTCAGGTCCGGCCCCACCTGCGACGGCCCCTCCCGGTTCATCGTGTGACACGCAAAACACGTCTGCTGAAACAACTTCAACCCCCGCGCCACCCGCGCATCCTCCCGATGCCTGGGAAAAATCTTCGGATAAAGCTCCTGCAACCGGCCGATGACCTCAAAACCCGTAATCTGATACGGCCATTCCTCCCCCAGTATCCCGGATAATTCCGGGTTCAACCACACCAGATAAAACGGCCCGGCGCTTCCCAAGCCTGGATGCTTGGGCAGGTCCGGCCATTTGGACTTCGGATCCTCAATCGCAATATACGCCTTCGACCGGCCCGGCCCGCTGCTCATGATCCGCTCCTTCGATATCGAGGCCACAAATCCATCCAGACAACGAAACTGGATGACATCATCCTCACGCAACTTCGCTTCACGAAGGAGTGCAGCGGCGGGGACGGCCTGGTAATGCATCTCCCGACCGTGATAAGCCACGTCATTCGACACCGTAATCGCCGCGACATCCGGCCGCTTCAACAACTCGGACGCCGTATAACTATTCGTGCCCACCTTCAGCGTAGATTCCGCCGATTGCGCCACCGCCACCGAAACTCCCAGCACACAACTCAAAAAAACGTAAACAACTTGCATCAAATTGAGCCTACTTCAACGATTTTGAAAAAAAAAGCCTCCCGCGCTGGCGACCGCAACCTGAAAGGTTGCCAGAAATTAGCCGGGGGTTGAGGTTCCTCCGATACCCCCGGTACCGTTCGCAATTAAATCCGCATCCTGAAGGGATGCCAGAGCCACGCCCGCGCTTGCCCGTCCCGCGTGATTTTCTCCTCCTCTCGTCGGAAGAGGAGAGGGCCGGGGCGCATTGACAGCGTTCTTGGAATCAGCTTAAAACAAGGTTTTTATGAAGCTTTCAATCCTGGAACAATCCTCTCTTTCTGAAGGCAGCTCCGCCGCCGAGGCCATTTCCAATACGGTCGCTTTGTCCAAGGAGCTTGATCGACTGGGTTACCACCGCATCTGGCTTTCCGAACACCACAACCTGAACATCCTTCAGGGATCAACTCCCGAAGTCTTGCTGGC
>DATMLG010000248.1:0-9199 GCA_035570675.1 Verrucomicrobiia bacterium
TGCCATCCGGGTGAAAATTCACGTTCACCAGAACCACGGTGGCGCCGAGCGCGCGAAATTTATCGGCGAGACGGGCGCCGTTTTGAACCACGGCGGGGCAGGCGTGCGGCGCACAGGGGCGGTTGACGATGGCCTGTTGCAGATCAATCAAAATGAGGGCGGCTTTTTTGGGGTCAATCGAGAGTGTTGTCATAAATAGTAATGCCTTCGTGGCGCGTCGTTGCGTCGCTTAAGGCATCCCAGAGTAGCATGGTTCCGGGCGGGATTCCAAGCGCCATGCCAGACGCTGAGCGAGGGCGAGGTTTCAGAACTAGCCGCTTGGCTAGCTAGACAAACAAGGATTACAGGATACGCTGCTGTCCAAGCCTGTGGATATGTGTTGCCCGCGGCCGGGTTTCCCGCATCCACTGCCTGATATCAGAGAATAACCATTGACATCCTGGCGAACGATAAATTACCCTCAGGGCAACCCTCCGACAAACCATGAAAATCCTGCTTCGAATCCTCGCTTCTTGTACTGTGCTTGGCGCACTGGCCAACCTTAACGCCCAGAACGTCACCGTGAGTTCCACCACACTGACAAATGGCTACATGAACTGGACGCCGGCCCCGGGCAATGCCGCGGGATACGGAGGCACTGGTTCCAGCTCGTGGGGGGTGTCCGATTTGCAGGCCACCTTTTCCGGCAGCACCCTGACCCTCCTGCCAAACGTCAACGTTTATGCTCCCGGGAACAATTACTGGGTCAATGCCGACGGCAGCGGCGCGAATATCATGGACGCCAACATTTACAATGAAACCGCGGGCACGTATGTGAACACCACCCTGATGTTTTCATACGATGTGCTGGCCAATACGCTGGTGAGTCCTTATACTTCAATCGCTTTCATCAAGGACTTTGCCCCCGATTATTCATCCTTTACCGAACAGTCCGCGGCGCTCACGCCCGGCGTGGGCACCATAAGCCTCCTGACTTCCGCCAACGCCGGTGACCATATTCAATATGGGTTCGAGACCTTCGGACCGGACGCAAATCCCGCCACCGCTGCCGCCCTTGGTTCGGTGATCATCGCCCCGACGCCGGAGCCCTCCAGCCTCGCGCTGATGGGTCTTGGCATTTTGGGCTTTTTGCGTTTCCGCCGCGGCCGCACGGCCTGAGGCGCGCAAAATTAGAATAATTGCTGCTTCTCGCCCGCTTGGGAATCTGTTCCAAGCGGGTGATTTTTTTATCTCGCAAGGACGGAGTGCATTCGCGGAGACGGTATTTTGCCAGAGCGATTTAACGCCGTTTAATTTCGATCTCAAGCATCTCGCAATTGCAGTCGAAACCGGCGTCTTGCAAACCCACCGAATAAGTCAGGGGCATCACGCGGCCGTCCTGACGAAACAGTTCCGGGTGAAGATAGGCACAATAGGCCAGGGTGAGACGTTTGCCCTGACGGATGGCGGGGAGTTCCACGCGAGCGACCGGAGGGCTCCACGGGCCGCACGGGGTGTCGGCGACGTGGAAACGGATTTCGCGCGGGTGAAAGAAGTCACTGGAGGAGGCCATCACGTATTTTTGCAGATACGAATTCCAAGCCATGGAGACCTGACCGGGTATATTCGTAATCAGGGTTGAGGCGTCATCCTTCCGGGGTGAGAATTGCGGGCCGGCGCCGGCGTAGAACTGGTAGGCGTCGGGATCTTCGATTTTCCCCGGGCGCACGCGGGCCAGAATGACACCCTGCGGGTGGTTGGCTTCGGTAATTCCAAACAGATACAGCCAGCCGTCAGCCGCGAGGACCTGGGTGGGACTGACGGGAAAATGCCAGTCGCCATGCGGTTGCAGGCGCTCGTAATGGCCCAGCGGGATGGAGCAGCGGGCGAGGCCCGAGCCGGTGCTGCGAAAATCCCAGGGGCCGGGGCCGAAAATTTCGATGCGCGAATAGTAAAGGTAACTTTGGCCGTTCAGATAAACGCCGCCGAGGGGCCAGATGCGATAACGCTTGGGCGGTTCATCGGGAAAATAGGCGAAGGGCGAAATGGCGCCGTTGGTGGAAACGAAATAATTGAGCGCGGGCGGATACGGCGGGGAGTTGGTGGGGAGGAAGGCAATGGTACAGGACTCGGCGCCGCCGGCGTAATGGGGCGCACCGTCCGCGGACCGCGAGCCTTTGAAGCTGTCGCCGAAAGCCCAAATGGCGCCGCCAGGGACGGCGAAGGATTCCCCGCCGTCCTGGGAAATGATGGACGCCCGGGCGTAAGCGTTGTTCCAGATGGTGCCGAGGGATTTGCATTGGACGATTTCGAAGGGGGCGCCGGCCTGTGTTTTCGTGGAGGTGGAGGTGGAACATCCTGAAACGAAGACGGCAAGGCCAAGGGTGATGAAATTGAAATACAATTTCATGGTCAGCCGCCCGGCCGTGATTCGTCAGGCCGGTTTTTCATCGGATTCCAATCTCTTTCCCATGCTCAGGACCTCGTCGATGGAATAACCCAGATGTTGATAAAACTCAACGACGCCATGATTGGAAGTCCTGATCTGCAAATTAATCTTCGGACAGCCCGCCTCCCGAAGAAGGCGCTCCGCCTCTGCGACGATGGCCCGGGCCAGACCGTGCCGCTGATGTCCGGGAGCAACCGCCAGATAATTGAGCCATCCGCGGTGCCCCTCGTAACCCGCCATCACACACGCGACAACCTGGCCATCAAGCAAACCCACCAGAAACAGGTCGGGTCTCACCTCCATCTTTCGTCGAATATCCTTGCGGGGATCGTTCCAAGGCCGGAGCAGGTCGCACTGCCGCCACAACGAAATAACCGCCTCCTCATCTTCCGGCTGGAATGGTCGAATTTGCATGAGCAAGTCAATCTACGACCGAAAACCGGCATTTTGAAATACAAAAATCCTTTTCCGCTGGTTGCGACCGCACAAACGATCCACGTCATTTCTGACAATCTTGGGCTTGCGCGCCACCATTCGAAAAGCAACGTCCCGGTCATCCTGTAGCTGACGAGGCAAAAGGCCGCCTAAGGCTGCCATATCGCCCGCCAAAACTGTTTGGGAGTGGAGGGTGCGAGGGAATTGGTGATATTTATTGCGTTCGAGAGGAGCTTGTTCGTGTTGACGGAGGTCCAGTTCACGAGGTCGGGCGAGCGTTGGACGACGTAAGGAACGCCAATCTGGCCCTGGAGTTGAAAGACGAACTGGCTGGCCGTCGGCAGAGGAGGAATCGCCAGCAGACTTGCCGGCCCCGGCGACAGCGCGAGCACGGTGGCCGAGTAGGGAGGAAAGGCGTAGCTGAAGTTGGTTCCCGCGCCGGAGAGATTGATTTGCGCAACGTCCGGCGAGCCGGTGCCGAATTCCGCGGCGTTGTCCTGTGGAATTCCATAGGAATAAATTGTGCCGGCCGAAGCAGGGGAAAAACCGCTCAATGCCAGATGTCCGGTGATGGTGTTGGAGGGATCCTTGTTGATGGCAAGAATTGTCATGCTGCCATCCTGCCTCCGGACGGCATAGGCCGGGAGCAGCACGTAGTCGCTGGTGGCGGAAATCACGGTATCGCCCGGCTGGACGAAATCTTGCATGAGTCTCGCGGTATAATAGGGCGGATAGTAATCCGTGCCTTCGGTGACCCCGTAATCGCCGTACATCCGCCAGCCGTAGAGGGAGGCATTGGTGTTGCCGCCGAAGGAATCGCCGCCGTTGCGGAAGTTCCACCAGAACAGGCCGTTGATCTCCGTCTGCATCAGCTGGGCGAGACCGTCGGCGAAGAACAGGCCGTTGACGAGGCTGGTGGATTGCTTGCCGGGGTTTGACGAAACAGAATTGTTTTCGGTGCAGATGATTTCGATGTTTGTGCCGGTGGAACCGGAGTAATCGGAAATCATCTGCCGGAGATTCGCGGCGTCGGTGGCCCAGCCGCTGGTGGACAGCAGCAGCCCCTCATCCGTTTCGCCGCCGGGACTCTGGGGATAACGATGATGGATGACGAAATCCGGCGTGACGCTGAGGCTTTTCAGCGTGGCCAGCAAAACCGGCGTCCAGCCGAAGTGCGTTTGTCCGGTGCGCGCGTTGAAGGCCGGGTGGTTGGTGTAATTGGCGTAGCTGTCCTCGCCGGGCGTGACCACGACGCCGATTTTGATGGTGGGATCCACCGCTTTCATGAGCGAGATGTAATCCCGGGCGCGCAAGGCGTAGGTATAGGGATCGTGGGGCAGGGAATTGCTGTCGGTCTCCCAGGAACCATATTCCTCGTTGCCAATCTCCCAATATTTGAAACCCAGGGGCGCCGTGCGCGAGATGCGGAGAAAGTTCCTGCCGTCGTCGGTGGCGAGCGGAGCTGCCGCGCGCAGATTGGCCCAATAAGTGGCCGTCAGCCAGGAATGACCATTGGGATCCAGGCCGAGGGACTGGCTGTTTCCACTGGAAGCATTGGCATAGGCCACCCAGGCGGCCGCTTCATTCGTGAAGCCCGAGCCGTAGTTCACCGTGGTCATGGCCTGCCCGTTCATGTTGGTGATGACGTCAATGAAACTGGCAACGCTCGTGTTCCATGTCCAGGTGTTGGCATCCTGACGATTGGAGACCCAGTGGTAATCGTCGGAATCGGAGCCGCCCGGAAAGCGCAACGCCCGCGCGCCCATGTTGGTGAGCTGGGTAACGGTTTGCGGCGAGTCGAAGACGCTGTCCCAGACGGCGACGTTCATGCCGAACCAGCGGGCGTCGGCGGTGCGGATGCTCTGGGCGGCATTGACAGAGAGATGCACCGAGGCGGGCGGCGCGGAACTGGCCAGTTGGATGTCATCAATGTAAAATGTAGGCTCGGGCGAACCGACATCGTCCTGGATGGCGAAGCCGGCGAAGTTGGTCGCGTTCGCGACGCCGAGGGCCGCGAGAGGAACGATGTATTGCTGCCAGACGCCGGCCGCCGGCGTGTTCAGAGCATAGCGGGCGCCCTGCGAAGTGATGGTGCCACCCACGTCCAGATTGCCGTACATTTGGAGCTGCTGACCGCCGTTTGTGCCGCCGTTGAGCCAGAAGGTGATGCTGGAATAGGCGCTGTTCGTCATGTCCGAGTGACCCAACTGAAGGCCGCCGTAGGCGCCGGTGATGGTCACGCTGATGGAATCACCGCCGGAATGGACGGGCGAAGTGTTCGCAAAATTCTGGGTGGACGTATAACTCCAGTTCTGCCAGCCAGCAGCCAAGGAATCGGAATAGATGATTAAATTGGATTGGGCGTGGCAGAGCGCAGGTGCACCCAGCAAAACAGCAAAAAGGAATTTCGAGATGTTGAGAGGGAATCCGGCAGAGGGCCGATTTTGGTGCGTCATTACAGCGGAACGTAAGCTAAAATGGGCGATTTTGCAATTCGGATTGCCTGATGGATTCGCATGGAGTAAGATGCAAGCCAATGGTTGGTTGACTAATTAAGTGGCTGCATGAGGAGTAATGGACAATCTTCTTCGATTGAATTGTGGCACCGCCGGATTCTTGGCGGCATTTGGGCAATCTGCGCGCTTTGGCCGCTTGCATTTGCCTTCCGCACTGCTGGTTGGATCGATGAGTGGAGTGACAGTCGCCCTTGGATTCTGGCATTTATTGGAGTGTTCTACTTTGGAAGCTCACTTGGATTCATTTTTGGCAATGTCTGGGCACGATTTTTAATGTTCATCGTAATGTTATTCACCGGAATTTTCTTCATGTTCCTCACCGTGGGTGCCATTTTTTATTTTTGGGATCCTGGATTAGCCTGTCTTGGGTTTGTGGTCTGGATCCTCGCTTGGTACACTGCCGCCTTCGAGTTAATTTCACATTGGCGCCGATTTCGTATGCCTGAAAATGGCTGAACCCGACTGCGAGATGCCAGGGCTCCGCGTCGAATTCGCGGACAGGCAGCATTCCTTCTTCTTTGATGAAGTAAGAGACTCCTCACGTCGTCTCCTACAGAAATAGGGACGAGGAGGCTCGCGTTTGGCCGCCAGGAATCTGCCGCTTAGCTCAATTCTTCGTTGTTGGCGATGTTGATGATTTTGAATTCTTCGGCGTGGACGGCGGGGTCAGGCCGGAACATGAGCCGGACGAAATGCCGTTTCTCGAGTTCCTTGATGAGGTTCTCGTCCTCGGTGCGCAGGCGCTCGAGGACGACGGGATTGACGACGATGCGCAACTGGTAGTCGGATTCGTCACGGGAACGTTTCTTGAGGATCTCGCCGAGCTTGCGCTGGATTTCAACGCTCATGGTGAGGGCGCTCTTGACCTTGCCGCGGCCCTTGCAATACGGGCAGTCGTCAAACACCGCGGCGTGGACGCTCTCGGAATGGCGCTGGCGGGTCATTTCCATGAGGCCGAGCTGGGAGATGGGCAGGATGTGGGTCTTGGCCTTGTCGCGACGGAGACCGTCCTTCACGCGCTGGTAAACGGACTGCTGATCGCGGCGGGATTTCATGTCAATGAAATCGAGCACGATGAGGCCGCCCATGTTGCGGAGGCGAAGCTGGCGGGTGATTTCCTCCGCGGCCTCAAGATTGACCTTGAGGATGGCGGTTTCCTGGTCCTTGCCGCCCTTGTGACGGCCGGTGTTGACGTCGATGGCAACCAGCGCCTCGGTTTCGTCCACGACGAGATAGCCGCCGCTTTTGAGATGAACCTGGCGCGAGAAGGCGTTTTCCAACTGGCGCGTGATGTTGAAGCGGTCGAAGACAGGCTGCGACTCGTTGTAGAGAACGACCTTGCTGGCGGAACGGCTGGAGATGCGCGAAATCATTTCACGCATGCGTTCGCAGGCCTTGGCGTTGTCCACGACAATGCGGTCCACGTCCTCGGTGAGGAAGTCGCGAACGGTGCGCTCGATGAGGTCGGGCTCCTGGAAGATGCAGGTGGCGGAAGGCTGGGAAGCCCGGCGCTCGGAGATGGACTTCCATTCCTCGATGAGGAGGGCGAGGTCGCGGACGAAGTAGCGCAACTGCTGGCCTTCGCCGGCGGTGCGCATAATGACGCCCATGCCGTCGGGGATGGCCAGTTCGCGGAGGATTTTCTTGAGCCGCTTGCGTTCCTCCTGGTTTTCAATCTTGCGGGAAATGCCGCTTTGGTCGGAGTTTGGAAGCAGGACGAGATAACGGCCGGGCAGCACGACGTTGGTGGTGACGCGGGGGCCCTTGGTGCCGATGGGGCCCTTGGTAACCTGGACAATGATGTCGCTGCCGGGCGGGTAAAGGCGCGGGATGTCCTTCTGGGTGATGCGGGGCCGCTCGCGTTTGCGGGTCTCACGCTCGACGATTTCGACGCCACTGTCGAAGCCGCTGGGGACGATGTCCCAGTAATGGAGAAAGGCGTTTTTCTCGAAGCCGATGTCCACGAAGGCGGCCTTGAGGCCGTCCTCAAGATTGCGGACCTTGCCCTTGAAAACGCTGCCGACGAGGCGTTCCTCGGTGGTGCGCTCGATGGTGAATTCCTCGAGGCGGCCTTCTTCGAGAACGGCAACGCGGGTTTCGAGGGACTCGGCATTAATGATGACCTCCTTGTTGGTGCGCTTGACGGGCTTGATGAGGTGCTGGACCTTTTTGAGAACGGAGCTGGCGGCGGCGCGGATGGATTGAACGATGCCCTGGGGCCGCGGCTGGAGGGAAACCGGTTTATAAGGTTTCTCCTCCTCAACTTCGGCGGGAGTTTGCATGTTGGGCTCGCGATAGCCGCCCTTGGCGCCCGTGGGAGGCTGATCGCCCGGGGCAGGCGCGGCGGCGCCCTCCGGCGGCAGGCCGGCAGCGATATTTTCGGCGCGTTCGATTTCCTGCGCGTGCCGGGCGCGGTCGAACACCTTGTCGCTGTTGGGGGGCGCCTCGCCGACAACCTCGGCGCGGGCCTCGACGGCTTCGCGGTCGGGGCGGTTGGGATTGGGGCTGAGGCCTTTTTGGGGCCGGAAGCGCATGCCACCACGGCGGCGCCTGGAGAAATTACGTTCGTTCATGATTTTACCTAATAACCCTTTCGGTAGATGTGGATGTTTTGCAGCAGGCCGATGGCGATCAACGAGCCGAGCACTGAGGACCCGCCATAACTTAGCAGCGGCAGTGGCACGCCCGTCACCGGCATGATGCGGATGTTCATTCCAATGTTGATGAAGACATGGCTGAAAATGAGCGTGACGACGCCCACGGCCAGCAGTTTGCCCAGGCGGTCGCGCGCCTGGCCTGCGGTTCTGATCCCGGTGAACAGAACCACGCAATACAGCGTGAGCACCACCACGCTGCCGATGAAGCCCTCTTCTTCGGCGATAACCGAGAAAATGAAGTCAGTATGGGCCGCCCCCCGCGGCAGGAACCCGAGGGCGATCTGGTCCGCCTTGCGCCAGCCCTTGCCGGTGAAGCCGCCCGAACCGACGGAAATCAACGCCTGACGCGCCTGGTAGGACTTTTCGCTTTGGTCGTGCAAGGCCTGCACCTTTTCCTCGGGCGAAGCATTCGCGCGGGCGAAGTTCATTCCGAAGTAGGAGAGCAGGCGGTCGCGCTGGTAGGTTTCCAGTTTGATCTGCCACCAGCCGGGCGGGGCGAAGAACACGTCCACCAGAAGCAGCGCGCCCACGAGCATGGCGCCGGCGCCGAGCATCAGGAGGAATTGCTTGGGCGTTCCCGCCACAAACATCATCACCAGCCCCGTGGGCACCAGGACGAGCGCGGAGCCGAGGTCGGGCTCCTTCATGATGAGCATGAACGGCAGAACCATCAGACCGAGTGCCTTCCAGAATATCGCCGGCTGGCGGAGTTCCTCGACCGGGCGGCTGAGAAAATGCGCCTGCGCGAGGATGAAGGCGAGCTTGGCAAATTCCGACGGCTGGAACTGGAAGCCGGGCAGGTCAATCCACCGGCGCGCACCGCCATGCGTGGAGCCGATTTTATGAATCAACACGGCGATCAGCGTCAGGATGGAAATCCAATAAACCACAAATGACCAGCGGGCGAGCGTGTGGTAATCCGTGAGGCAGATGGCAACCGCGGCGCCGAGGCCGACGGCAAACCAGATGATTTGCTTGAAGAACAGCTCATGGTACCAGGCCATGTTGGCGGCCGATTCCGCGGCGAACTTGGCGCTGTAAACGAACGCGACGCTCACCACCATCAGGCCAAGCACCGCCAGCAGTTGCAGCAGGTCAACCTTGAGGTCGCGCTCGGGATGTGGGTTGGCGAACATTTATTTTTGAATTTCGGCGAGCGGCGG
>DATMLG010000249.1:0-29499 GCA_035570675.1 Verrucomicrobiia bacterium
ATTGCGGGCGCTGAAAGCGGTGGCTGCCGCCGGTTTCGCTGAAATCATCGAAGCGGATGGTCAGGGAAACTTCGCGGGCCTGAAGCTGTTCGCGGCGCAACTGGCCCACGAGACGGGTGGCCTCGCTGAGGGCGAAGGTGAGGGCGGCCTCATAATCCGGCTCGTTGTACGGCAGGGTGGTGTTGCTGGAGATGGTGGTGCGGTCGTTGACTTCCAGCAGGAGCGGCTCGTTCCAGCGGCCGTTGGCAAAGAGCCAGAGTTGCTGGCCCCAGATGCCAAACTTCTGGCGAAGCATGGTGGAGGGAAGACGCGCGGCATCGCCGAAGGTGCGGGCGCCCAGGGCGCCGAGGCTGCGCTGCCGGTTTTTGCCGATGCCGGAAAGTTCGCGCAGGCTGCGTCCGGCCAGGAATTCCTTTTCACCGCCCGGCGGAATTTCGATGAAGCCGGGTTTGGCGGCGTCGGTGGCAAGCTTGGCGAGCCGGGAAGAGCTGGCGAGGCCGGCGGAGACAGGGATTCCAACTTCGCGCAGGATGCGGGTGCAGATTTCCTTCACATACTCGGCCGAGCTGGTGTGCCGCCAGACGTGGCGATCCATGGTGGTCAGGTCGAGAAAACCTTCATCAATGGAGATAGGGACGAGAGTGGGGGAATATTCCTCGAGAATGCGGAACATGTCTTCGGAGATGCGGCGGTATTCGTTGTAGTTGGGGCGCGCGAGGACGCCGTGCGGGCAAAGCTTGGCCGCCTGAAAGCAGGCCATACCGGTCTTGACGCCGAACTGTTTGGCGATGCGATTGGCGGCGATGACGATGCCGTCCCCGCGCCGTCCGCCGCCGACCCACACGGGGCGACCCTGCCATTCGGGATGCAATGCAATTTCGCAACTGGCGAAGTAGCTGTCGCCGTCCACGTGCAGAATCCGGGTTGGAGCGCTGGTCGTTGGCATTCCCTTATTGTTAATTTCACACCCGGCGGGCGGTAATGTCAAATCTCCCGCGATAGAAAATTTTGTTGCAGCGCGGAGCCGGCCATTGCCGCAGCCACGCGGGGTGATCAGTGGACGGCGATGCCTTCGCGGGCAAGCAGTTTACGCTTCCAGTCGAGGCCGCTGGAGAAGCCGCCGAGGGCCTGATGCGCCGCGAGGACGCGATGGCAGGGCACGAGCACGGGAATGGGATTCGCCCCACAGGCGCCGCCGACGGCGCGCATGGCGCGGGGCTTGCCGACCTTGGCGGCGACTTCGCCGTAACTGAGGGTGCGGCCCGAAGCGATACGGCGGAGGGCACCCCAGACGCGCTGCTGAAATTCCGTGCCGGAAGAAAGATCGAGAGGCGGCAATTCATGGGCTGTGCGGCCGGCGAGGGTTTCGTTCAACGCGGTGGTCGTGAGGTCATGCCAGCGGCGGATTTCTGCGGGAAGCGGGGCGGTTTCATTTTTTGGCAGATCGACTTCGGATTTTGTCTCCGGAAACTCCAATCTGGCGAGACCTTGCCGGGAGTAATGGGCGATGAAGACGCCTTCGGCGGTGGGAATGGCGAGCCTGACGGTCATGGCTTCAATGGTGCGGAAGAATCGCCCAGAGGCCGAGGAGAACCAGCAGAATCACGATGACGAGCGCGAGGACGCGATTACGTGCGACACGTTTTTCATAGCGCATGGGCCGCAGACCCTGGATGCTGCCGGCGGCCAGGTAATTGACGAGTTTGGGATTCATGGTGGGCGGCCCGCGAAAGTGGTTCTTGATGCGTTGCAGAAAGGCCGCGAGGTCGTACTTGCGGACGCCTAGGTCGTTGAAATGATCGGGCGTGGCGTCCGGTTCGGAGCGGGCCTTCAACCGGTTCTGGTTCACCTCCTCGAAGATGGGTTCGTCAGGCGCCGTTGCGGCCGGCGGGGAAGGATGGACGACGGTGGGCGCACCGTGGGGCAGGGCGGTGGAACGGAGGCGCGGGGCGGGCGGCGCGGAACCGAGCTTGGAATCGAGCCGCTTGATCTGCGCCTCGAGGGCGGCAATTTCCTCGGTGAGCGCCCGGGCGCGCTCGGAAATGGGATCAGCTTTTTTCTTTGACCATCCCATGCGGACACGGGGTTAACGGTGGAGCGGTGGTTGCAGCAGCACCGCGAGCAGAATGCCAATTCCAATCAAAGCGATGAGCAACGGCCAGGTGAACGCGAGGCCGAGTTTGCAGAGCTGGCTGAAACTTTGATCGGCCAGCGGCGGACGCGCGGAATCCCTGTGCTCTGCGGGTTCGGCGGTTTCGGTCCTGAACGCGCCGGAGAGGACGGGGAACTTGAGGCGGGCTGAGTTCCATTCCATGCGGGCGTTTTCGATGATGGTCAGCGCGCGGGTCAGTTCGACCGGGAAATTTTCCTTGGTCCAGGCGGCCTCATTGGTGGTTTCGACCTTGGCGAGGGCGGTCCGCATGTCCACGAGGGACTTGGCCATTTGTTCGGCATCGCGGCGGGCGGCGAATTCCGCCTCTTCGAGCAGGCCGACGCCGCGGGTGAGGTTTTGGATGGTCTCCTGGCGGCCGGTCTGGAATTCCATCTGGCGGCGGCGGGTTTCCTCGAGGCCGGCGCGTTCGCGTTCGAGTTCCTCCTGGACGCGTTTGAGTTCGGCGAGTTTCTGCTGGGTCTCGCCGACCTTTGAATCCACTTCGTCGCGCGAAGGGGCTCGGTTTGCGGCGGCAGGGGCGGCGACCGCGCCGGAGTAGGGCGCCTTGCGGGCGGCCTGAAAATCACTGTCCACAAATTCCGCCGGATCGTATTCCGAAGCCATGGGGGGATTTTAAGCGCGGACGCGCCGGGTGTAAAGGAGTGTGTTGAAAATGATTTTGAGTTTTTCGCGGGCCGCCGCCGGCGTCAGGGCGAGACGAGGCGGTAGAAACGGCAGGGTGTGTTGGAGGCGGCGGGATCGAAGCAGAACGCATTGGTGCTCATGGCGAAAAAGGTTCCCAAGGTGGTCCAATCGCGAAGATTGGTGGAGGCTTGAAACTGGTAATTGTTGCCGGGGGCGACATTGAGGTTGAGGAGAGCCCCGCTGCCGCCCAAGGAAACTCGTGCGGCAAAGGCGGATTTTGGGGGAGGGGTTGTGACAGTCAAGGTGGCGTAGGTCCAGGCGCTGCCATAGAGGTTGGTGACCATTAACAAGTAATCACCGGCCTGGGCGGGGGTCAAACCGGCCAGGAAGAGGCTGGAGTTGGTGGCGCCAAGAATGGGATTGTTGTTGTCGGAGTACCACTGGTAGGACAAGGGCCCAACGCCCTCCACCAAGGCTGCCAAGGAGGCGTTATTGCCGGCAGCAATGGTTTGGTTTGACGGTCCCTGAAGAATCGTGGGCGTGAGATAAGGGCCGGCGGTGACGAGGTAATTGTCGAACACCATGACGTCGGTACCCGGCACCGAGGAGATGCGGAAGGTTTCACTTGCGTCGATGTCTCCCAAGGTCAAGGGGGCGCCGGTGGTGGTGATGGGCTGGCCCGAGGCAATGTACACCCCGCCCAAGGAGGCGTTCCAAGTGTTGTGATTGAAATCCATGCCGATGACCAGGTTGTAAACGGCAGTGTTGTTGAAACTCAGGCCCGTAGACACCGGTCCGGCGCCATTGTCCAATGTGTAGCTGATGGTCTTGGCGTAGTCGTCGAAGGAGATGCGGAACAATTCGTGACCGGCGGCATTTCTAACGATCCATCCGAACACGCCATTGTAAGTAATGGCCGCCGGCGAGGTGATCTGCATGATGACGGAGAATTGGATGAACGGGCTTGAGTTTGTGTTCACCGTGTAATTCAAGGGGACATAAGCGACCGAACTGCTGGCGGGGACGGTGGACAGCAAGCCGATGTAGGCTTGCTGTCCGTAGCCCGGGAATGCATTGACCTCGATTCCGCTGGACGCGGTGCCCTGCGTCTGCCAACCACCCTGGCCGGCGAGCTTGATGGTGGAAAAGAATCCGGTGGCTGTTTCGAAGGCCGTTGAATAGACAGTGGTTGTGGCCATGGCCGGCGCCAGATGAAGGACAAGATTGCCGGCGGCCCCGCCAAAACCATCCACCGCGATTTGATAGGTGACGCCTGCAACGGCGGTGAAAGTCAGGGAGTTGGTGAGGACACCGCCGATGAGGTTGTTGGCGACAGGGGTGAGGCTGGCCACGGCATTGCCGGTGTAAACGGCCAGCAAGGTGGTGAATGCGCTGCCGGTGGTGTCCACGGACCAGGTCCCGGCGGCGGGCGCGGTCCAGCGGTACCAAACGGAATGTCCTCCGGCGTTGCCAGCGTGATTGGGTTCCCCGGCTTGCTTGGTGGCGCCCATGGTGTTGGTGGATGCCATGGCGGAAATGCCGGTCAATATTTGGGCGTTGTTGAAATTATCGTTGGCGGGAGGCGCCGCGGGGACGACGACGAACTGGAAGGAGATGACACCGTGGGCGGTGGTGATGGCGAGCAGGCCGCTGGCCGCGCCGGCAGGCACGGTGGCGATGAGAAACCCATCGGACGAAACCGTGAAAGGGGCGTTGACACCGGCGAACTTGACGCTGGCGGTGGTGGTAAAATTGGCGCCATAGATGAACACCGGCGTGCCCGGCGTGCCGCTGGAAGGACTGACAGCGTTAAGCTGGGGGGCGAGCAGCGGGGAGCCGGAGTTTGGGACAACGAAGGAGGCCTGGTTGGACGGAAGGCCTTCAATGCGCGCAGAGTTGTAGGCACTCACGGCAAAGTAGTAGGTTTGTCCCACCGTGAGACTGGAAAGAGTGACCACCGTGTTGGTTCCGACATCGATGCGCGCTGAATACTTGCTGCTGTTGGTGCCGTAGTAGAGAAAATATCCGGCGGTCCCACCCGATGGACCGGGATTCCAAGCCAGGGAAACATTCTGGGCATGAGATGAGGCAGCATGGAGAGCCAGGCACAATATGATGAAACCGATGAAGGCGGAGAGCCATTTCCGGGCCGGTCGAGCGATGATCGATATACGCATAATAAATTTTTTGTGAACGCGGGAGGGGCAAACCCCAATTCCCGGCTGATTGCCGAAAGCCGCTCAGGCCGGCTCGCGGCGTTCCGCGATGCGCTCAATCGACAGAGAGAACAGGGTCAATCAACGGACCAAAAACAGAAGGGGGTACAACTCATTTCCAACTGCCCTCAACATCCCTCGGTCCTTCCTGTAATTGACATCTGAACGATCCCGGTCGACACAGGCCGCTCGATTCTTCGCCCGTTGCGAGAAGCGTGCATTGCGACCTGACATTCGCGGGTTCGCGCTAAAGCGCATTGCGTGCCAATGATTTTTAGAATTTTGCCAAACTGCTGATGGCAAGCTGATTGTAATTTTGAAAAAAATGCGGTGAAATTTTTTTTCGATGCCGTCCATGCACGATGCATGGAAGTTATTCACAGCGACATGCATTTTGCATGGCAGTTCTGGAGCGAGAGAAAATTTCGGTGAGCGGGATCATGCGCAAATGTTTCGCGGAGTTCACCTGAATGACACAATGATGACGAGGCGGGAAGGACGCGGAAGACGAAGGCGGAAATTATTTTCGAAGCCGGGTGATTTCCGCTTGTCAGCGCAACGACCGGGAATTAAATTCGCCGCAATGCTCAACGCGCCGACAAAAAAGGTTGCACTGCCGGCGCGGAGGGCGGGCAACCATGCTTGAATTGATTCAGTTTCCCTGGAGTCCCTATTGCATAGTCCAAAGGCGCATTCTGGAGTATTCCGGGGCGAGGTTCAAAATCACCAACGTTCCCAACAGCGACCGTTCGCTGGTATGGCGTTTGACGCGGCAGCGGTACTACGGGGTGCCGGTCGTCAGGGACGGCGCGCAGACGGTGTTTGAAACGGACCACGATTCACAGGTGATTGGGAAGTATCTGGACGACAAGTTCGGCCTGGGATTGTTTCCGCGGGAACTCGAGGGTGTGCAGTCCATCCTGTGGCGGAACATTGAGAACGACGTGGAGGAGATGGGATTCAAGCTGAATGACATTTACTGGCAGGAGGTGGTGCCGGCGGCGGAACGGCTGATGTTTTTACGGCACAAGGAACGGAAGTTCGGCCGGGGCTGCCTGGACAAGTGGCGCCAGGAGCAGAAGGCGCTGCTGGCGGAGCTGTCGCGGCGGTTGCTGCCGTTTGACGAGATGCTCACGGGCGGCGATTATTTGCTGGGAGACCGTCCGCGGTTTGTGGATTTCGACCTGTGGGGGATGCTGGGCAATTTTTTGTATTCGGGCCATTACAAACTGCCGGCCGTGCATCGCAGGCTGAAGCGGTGGCATGAGCGGATGGGAAAAATCAAAATTGAAAAAAGTTCACGTGAAAAACTACGTTCTTGACACCAATGTCCTCCTCCACGACCCAAACAGCCTGCTCAGTTTTCAGAAGAACAATGTCCTGATACCGATTGAAGTGATCGAGGAGGTCGACCGGTTCAAGCGTGAATCCACGGAACTGGGCCAGAACGCGCGGACGGTGTCGCGGACGCTGGACGGGCTGCGGGGCAAGGGCCGGCTGAGCGAAGGGGTTTCGTTGGAGAACGGAGGCTGCCTGCGGATCGTTTTCCGGAAACCTGGGCAAAGCAAAGAAAGCGCCGAGATGATTCTGGGTGACAACACGGTGGACAACCGGATTCTCGCGCAGGCCATGGCGATCCAGAAGGCGCACCCGAAGCAGCCGACGATCCTGGTGAGCAAGGACATCAACCTGCGGATCAAGGCCGACGCGCTGGGGTTGCAGGCGGAGGATTACGAGACCGACCGCGTGCTGATCAAGGATTTGTACACCGGAATGGTGGATTTGATGGTAAGCACGGAGAAAATGGCGGCGTACCGCGCCAACGGCGAACTGGAATTGAACGGCGGCGCCCATTATTATCCGAATGAATACTGCACGCTGACGGAGGAGGGAAATCCCAAGCGCACGGCGTTGACGAAGGTGGACGCGGCCGGCAAAAAACTGGTGCCGATCATTGACAACCGCGAAGGGGTGTGGGGCATCAAACCGCGGAACCGGGAGCAGCATTTTGCGTTTGACGCGCTGCTGGACGACCGGGTGAAGCTGGTGACGCTGATGGGGAAGGCGGGCACGGGCAAGACGCTGCTGGCGATGGCGGCGGGGCTGAAGAAGACGGTGCTGGACCGGGAATTCCGCCGGCTGGTGGTGGCGCGGCCGACAATTTCAATGGGCAAGGAACTGGGCTTTCTGCCGGGGTCGCTGGAAGAGAAGCTGGCGCCGTGGATGCAGCCGATTCACGACGCACTGGAGATGTTGAGCGATTTGAACATGGGCCACGAACACCGGCGGAGCAACGATTTGATGCGCTCGGGGAGCATCGTGGTGGAGGCGTTGAGCTACATCCGGGGGCGGAGCATCGCGCACCAGTTCATGGTGATTGACGAGGCGCAGAACCTGACGCCGCTGGAGGTGAAAACCATTGTCACGCGGGTGGGACATGGGACGAAGATCGTGTTCACGGGCGACCCCTACCAGATTGACAATCCGTACGTGGATTCCTCCACGAACGGGTTTAATTACGTGGTGAGCAAGTTCCGCGGGGAATCGGTGGCGGCGCACGTGGAACTGCAGAAGGGCGAGCGTTCGGAGCTGGCGGAACTGGCGGCGAATCTGTTGTGACGGACGGCCGGGGAAAACGGCGCTTGGCACGGCGAATGACGCCTTCTATAGTGGCCGGGTGAGCGGTTTTTTGAGATTCGTGGGCATTGTCAACGCGGCCATCTGGTTCGGCGCGAGCATATTTTTTGCGGTGGTGGTGTTGCCGGGGATGTTTTCGGAGGACATGCACAAGGTTTTTGGCGTGGCCCCGGATTCACCTTTTTACGGATATTACCCGGGGGGAGCGGCGATGGTTTTGTTCAGGCGATTTTTTGTGCTGCAATATGTTTGCGGGCTGGTGGCGCTGGTACACTTGTTCGCGGAGAAACTTTATTTGGGGCGGGCGTTTCCGCGGCTGGCCACGACGATTGCGGTGGGAGCGCTGGGATTGAGCCTGATCGGGGGATTGGGCGTGCAGCCCAGATTACGGGAGCTTTTCCAGACAAAATACTCGACCACGGCGAGCGCGGAACAGAAGGCGGCGGCGGCGCACAGTTTTGCACTTCTGCATGGGACGTCCCAGGCCGCGAACCTGCTGATGCTGGCCGGGTTGCTCGTTTATCTGGTGCGGATGGCGCGGCCGGAGGAGTCAAGCCGGTATGGGACGCTTTTCCCAACTTTCCGGGGTTGACAAATCCGAAATCTGACCAAGGTTACAATAGCGGAGCATTGGGCAAGCCGGGCTTCGCATTAAATGTTATGATATCTAATGAAAGACCGTCGCCATACGGGAACCGTTCCCACGGTTCACACCCACAAAAACCGCCCGTAAACGAGGACACTTTGGCAAGTGAGAAGCTGCAAATTGAAAGAAAAACATTTGTGTTCACATTGAAGGAAAATCCGCGGGGACGTTTTCTGCGCATCACCGAGGACGTGGGCGGCCGGCGGGACACCATTATTATTCCGGCGCCGGGGTTGGAGGATTTTTTGAAGGTGCTGGAGGAAATGGTGAAGACCTCGGCGGAACGTCCGCCCGCCGGAGAATCGGGCGACCCGGGCTGAGTTGTCTGATTCCACGGTCCGGTTCTACAAGTGCGGGCCACGTTGGCAGAAAATCCAGGTGGCGCGGATGGTTGATGTCCGCGAAACCAGGCCGGGATGACAAAGCGGAGGATTCGCGCGATAAATTCCACATCTCGCCCGTGCCGGCGAAATATTAGAACAAGGTATAGATGAAGGGCGCGGCGGCGGTGGAACCGAGGATGATGAGGACGCCGACGAGCAGCAGGAGGACGACAATGGGAATGAGCCAGAACTTCTTGTTTTGTTTGAGCATGGCCAGGAATTCAGAGACGATGCCGGTCTTTTCCTTGCCGGCGCTGGCGAAATCATTGGGCTTGTTTTCGGGGTCGTTCATAAAAAATGGATGAAATCGCTCTGGGTCAGGACTGGCGGTAATAGCGTTTGATGTCGGTCACTTTTTCCACCGGTTGCCAGTAGGTGACGCGGGATTTTTCGAGTGATTTGGGAAAGGCGGCCGGATTCATGACGCGGCGAAGCCAACCCAGGGGGCTGAAGATAAAAAAGAAAAACAGGCTGAAAACCAGATTGGCCATGACGATGCCGACGCAGCACGCGGCAAAATACCAGACCACGTAAAATGGCCGGGCAATCACCGGGAGCAGCCAGAGCACCACGCCGACGGCCACGCCGCCCGCGCCGAGCCAGAGCAGGCCGGGCTTCAGGGAATGATGGATGAGCCAGTTTACCAGCGAGAAGAAAAGGCCGAGCGCGGGAAAGCCAATGATGAGGCTGAGGGCGAATTTTCGCTTCTCGGCAAGGCCGGGATTCCAGTTTACGTCGTGGAAGGGGTTGATCACGGGGATTTAATCCAATGAAAAACTGCTGATATACTTTTCGCGCTCAACATTACTCTGCGCAGGCTGTTCGGTTTTGTAAAGGATATAGTTCTCCAGAACAAGCACGTCCATGTCCGAAGCGACGAAGCAGCGGTAGGCGTCCTGCGGGGTGCAGACGATGGGTTCGCCGCGGATGTTGAAGCTGGTGTTGACGATGACGCCGCAGCCGGTCTGGCGCTTGAACTCGCGGATGAGCCGGTAGTAACGGCCATGGCGCTCCTCGTCCACGGTCTGGATGCGGGCGGACATGTCCACGTGGGTGATGGCGGGGATGGTGGAGCGCTTGACGTTGACGCGCTTGCGGAGGTCGGGGTCCTTCATGGCGCTTTTTTGCTCGTCGGACAGCGGCGAGCGCAGTTCTTTGCGGACGGGGGCGACGAGCAGCATGTAGGGCGATTCGCGGTCGAGTTCGAAATAGGTGGAGACATCCTCGACGAGCACGGACGGCGCGAAGGGACGGAAGGATTCGCGAAACTTGATGCGGAGATTCATCTGGGACTGCATTTGCTCGCTGCGGGGATCGCCGATGATGCTGCGGGAGCCAAGCGCGCGCGGGCCGAATTCCATCCGGCCTTGGAACCAGCCGATGACCTTGTCCGAGGCCATGGCGGCGGCGGTTTTTTCGAGCAGGTCCTTTTCATCGGGGAGAAAATGGAACGGGACATTTTTTTCCTTGAGGAAGGCGCCGATTTCCTCGTTGCTGAATTTGGGGCCGAGCAGGCCGCCCCGGATGGAATCGCGGCCGGCGGGTTTACGGGGGACATCGAGGAGGTGATGCTGGACGAAGAGGGCCGCGCCGAGCGCGCCGCCGGCGTCACCGGCGGGCGGGGTGATCCAGATGTCCTCGAAGATGCCGGAACGGAGGAGTTCTCCGTTGGCGACGCAGTTGAGGGCGACGCCGCCGGCGAGGCAGAGATATTTGGCGCCGGTGAGTTCGCGGGCGTGACGGGCCATGCGCAGGACGGCCTCCTCGGTGACTTTCTGGATGGAGGCAGCGAGGTCCATTTCGCGCTGGGTGATGATGCTTTCCGCATTTCGGGGCGGGCCGCCGATGAGTTCGTCAAACGCGGGGCTGGTCATGGTCAAGCCCTGGCAATAGTTGAAATACTTCATGTCCATCGCAAGGGAACCATCGGGCTTGAGATCGATGAGTTTTTCCAGGATGAGGTCGACGTATTTGGGTTCGCCGTAGGGGGCAAGACCCATTAGCTTGTATTCGCCGGAATTAACCTTGAAGCCGGTGTAGTAAGTGAAGGCGCTGTAGAGCAGGCCGAGGGAATGAGGAAAGCGGAGCGTCTTGAGCAAGTCCAGCTTGGTGCCGCGGCCCATGCCGATGCTGGCGGTGTCCCATTCGCCGACGCCATCCATGGTGAGAACGGCGGCTTCCTCGTAAGGCGAGGGATAAAAGGCGCTGGCAGCGTGGGATTCGTGATGGCCGGTGAAGGCGATATTGCCGTGGTAACGGCCGTTCATGGATTTGCGGATTTCGCGGGGGAGATGGAGCTTGGTTTTCAACCAGAGCGGCATGGCCATCATGAACGAGCGGAGTCCCTGCGGGGCGAAGGCGAGGTAGGTTTCCAGCAGCCGCTCGAATTTCATCAACGGTTTGTCGTAGAACACGACGTAGTCGAGGTCCTCGGGCTGGAGACCGGCTTCGCGCAGGCAGTAATCCACGGCGTTGGTGGGGAAATTGAAGTCGTGTTTCTTCCGGGTGAAACGCTCCTCCTGGGCGGCGGCGATGATATTGCCGTCCGCGACCAACGCGGCGGCGCTGTCATGGTAATAGGCCGAGATGCCGAGGATGCGGTTTTTCATGAATTAGAATCGAAAATCAAATGCGGTCGTGGAATCAGGGGTTGCGACGGTTATTCGGCTAATTCAAACAACAGAGTGGGTGATTGAAGCAAAAAAATGGCCGGTTGGCAAGGCGCTTGCAGACTGGCGATGACGTGTTCGGAAGCGCGGGGTGGCACTAAAGCGGGGAAGGGAGAATTCCCTTGCTTTGGGGCGGCAAAGTTCCGCCAATATGCGGCGGTTTATGAAAAAATTGCCGCATACGAAGTCGTGTTTTGTCTGCGGGGAATCGAACGCAAGCGGGCTGAGGCTGCGGTTCGAGACGGATGGACGGGTGGTGGTGGCGCGGTTCCGGGCGGGCGCAGACCACATCGGTTTCAAGGGAACGATTCACGGGGGCATCATTGCGACGGTACTGGACGAGATCATGGTTTGGGCCTGCGCGGTGCAGACGCAGCGGTTCGCCTATTGCGCGGAATTGAATGTGCGGTTTGCCAGTCCGATGCGTCCGGGTCAGGAAGTGCTGGCCAGCGCCGAACTTACCAACAACCGCCGGAACAAGCTGTTTGAGGCGAAGGGGGAATTAAAGGATGAGGCGGGTGTGGTGCTGGCCACGGCGACCGGGAAATATCTACCAATCAAGGAAAGCGAAGTTACGGAGATGATGACCGATTTCACACAGGATGCGAACTCGTTCAATCCACTGGCGCGGGGATGAAGCCGGGAGCTATTTCAACTTGAGATCGATCTTGTTGTCCTCGAGGGTCGAACCTTGATCGAGCGACAATTGGGCGACGGCAATGTTGTAATTGGCGAGGGCCTGGATCTCGTTGACGCGGGCGGTGGTGAGGTTGGAAATCAACTGGAGGACGTTGAAGCTGGTGCTTTTGCCGTTTTCGAGCTTGGTCTGCTCGGCTTTGAGCGCGTCCTCGGCGTAGAGGCGGGCGGCGTGGGTGGAGTTGACCTGTTCAAGGGTTGACTGGACCTGGCCGACGTCATTGTCCACCGCGACCAGGATGGTTTGTTCCTCCTGTTTGAGCTGGAGGAGAAGCTGTTTTAGGGTGACCTTGCCGGACTTGTAGTTGTTGCGGGCGGCGAGATTGCCGGCAAGGGGCATGCTGAAAATGGCGCCGTAAGAATAAAAGGTGTTATCGCCCCGGCTGATGTCGGCAAAAGTCTGGCCGAAGTCGCTGTCGAAAGCATTGCGGCCGTAGGAGCCGGTAACATCAAGTTCCGGGAAGAGCTGATTTAGATTGTACTTGAGAGTAATGCCCTGTTTTTTCACATTGAGCTGGGCCTCGAGCAGTTCCGGGCGTTCGGCGAGAGCGCGCCGCCAACTGGTCTGGCGATCCAGAACCTGGGGCACGGCGACCAATTGTTCGGCGGGTTTGGGCGAGATGTCCACCCATTGCATATAATCGTCAGTGATCAGGTTTTTAAGGGTGTTTTCCTGGATGATGAGGGCCTGACGCGCGGCCTGAAGGGCGGCGAGGCTGGCGGCGGCCTGGGCCTCGGCCTGCTTTTCATCGAGGGGGGCGAGCGTGCCGATTTCGACCTGTTTCTTGTTATTGGCGGCGAGTTGTTGGGCCAGTTGCAATGCGGTGACATTGGCGTCGACGTTTCCACGGTCGAACAACAGGGTGTAGTAGGCGGACTCAACGCTAAAGACCGTGGTCATGATTTGCAGGCGGAGGGCCTGCTCGCTGGTTTGCAGGGCAACCTTGTTCACCTGAATCGTAAGGCGGTTTTGATCAATCCAGAAATTTCTGAGCAAGGGCTGTTGCAGCGTGATGCCGGGACCGGCGGACCAGTCAGGCGGGAGCCAGTAGCCGCCGCCGTTCGCCGGCTGGTTCCAGATGCTCTCCCTGGTCCAGGTCCCGTCCAAATTGTAGGTCAGGCCGGTGGGCAGGACGCCGTTGATGGCGGGGGTATAGTTGTCGGACTCGATCTGGTTGCCGGAGACGCGGACAACGTTGCCGTTGGTATCGGTGATGAGAGCGCCCGGGGAGCTGTTATACTGTTTGCCGGCGGTGAAAGTAAAAACCGGTTCGTAGGTGTCGTAGGAGACATCCAGCGTGAACTGGCTGATGACGGGATTGTAGCGCTGGATTTGGATGTCCAGGTTGTGCTGGAGGGCGAACTGGAGACAGTCCTGGAGGCTGACGATGCGCTCCTTGCGGGCGGGCGCTGACGGCACCTGGGCGGCTTGCACCAGGTTCGTGTCCGGCGGCGCGGGCTGATTGGTGCCGGCGCCGGCCTGCTGCATCTGATTCGTGGCAGTTTGCTGAATTTGATTGGTGCCCGTGGTCTGCAGTTGGTTCGTGTCCGTCTGCGGAAGTTGATTGGTATCTGTCGGCGTTTGCGCGTTCGCTCCGACCGTCCAGCACAGGGCCAGCGCAAGAATGAGAATTATCCGAGATTGCATCAGGTGGTGAGAATGCGTGATTGCGGCCATTTCGTCAAATATTCGCAGGAGCGTGGTTTTCACTTTAATTGTTTTCGGTGGCGCAAATTCAGGAGGGTCAGGACGCGGCGCGTTGGAGGCGGTCGGCGATGGCGTGCCACGCCGGGCCGTCGGGGATAGCCTCGACGATGATGCATTCCGCGCCGGCGTCGTCGCAGCGGTGGAGTTCCGCATAAATTGCCCGGGCGAAGGCTTCGGCGTCATGGGGTATCAAATTCACGCGGGCCGGTTCCATGCCCGATGGAATCATGGAATGCGCGATGACGTGGGTTTTCTCGAGGTTCAGCTTTAGTTTCTTCAATCGCAAGCGCAAATCACGGTCATCGCTCCAGGAGAGGATGAGCAATTTTGCGCGGGGAGAATAGTGTTTGGGCAGCCGGCCCGGGCTGCGCAAGGGAGCGGCGTTGTCCGTTGCATTTTTATCCGTGGCAGCCAATGTGGAACCGGGCATGGCCGCCTGCAAGGATTCGGCGTGGATCATGCCGGGGCGTAAAACTCGCGGCGGGTTGGCGGTGAGATCGAGCACGGTTGATTCGATGCCCACCTGGGACTGGCCGCCATCCACGATGAGGGAAATTTTACCACCCAGACTGCGGCTGACGTGGAGGGCGTTGGTGGGAGAAACGCCGTTGGAAACATTCGCGCTGGGCGCGGCGAGGGGAAAGCCGCATTCGCGAATGACGGCTTGAATGAAAGGATGGGACGGCCAGCGGATGCCGACGGTGGGCCCGCCGGCGGTGACGGCGTCCGGTATGTTTTTCGCGCGGGGCAGAACGAGGGTGAGCGGCCCCGGCCAGAACGCGGCGGCAAGGGTGTCCGCGGGGGAGGGCCATTGGGCGGCGCAACGCCGGGCCATTTCCAGGCCGGCGACGTGCACGATGACCGGGTTGTGGGCAGGGCGGCCCTTAATTTCGAAGATGCGTTGCACGGCCCGGGCGTCGAGGGCGTTGGCGGCGAGCCCGTAAACCGTTTCAGTGGGCAAAGCCACGACGCCGCCGGCGCGGAGCAGTTCCACGGCGCGGGCCACGGCTGTTTTGAACAGGGCGGCGGTATGCGTCGGCAGAATTTCCGTCGCTGAAACTGGATGGTCGTTGTCCAAAGCGGCGGTCAGGATGCGGTTTTTTTTAAAGTTTCGCAATCCTTTGCGGCGGACGGACGGGGAGGCGGTACGGGACGCGGCAACCTGCGTGACGCCACACAAACCAGAAGTGGTGTCGGCGGGACTTTTCAATGGATGTTGGAATTTGTCGCGCCGGGGCAGTAGTTGTATTTCTGCAACATCAGATCGCAGCGTTCCGCTTCCAATGCCTTCACCAACTGCAGTTGCTCGGGGGTGAGATCGGGGGCCATTTCGGCGTGCAACTGGCTGAGCGCCGCCGTGATCCGGTCGAGGCAATCCTTGTGTATGGATTCCAGTTCCACGCTGGTTTTCACGAACAGCGGCTCAAATTTCTGCTGTTGCGCGGGGGTCAATTGGAGCCGGGAATTCAATTTGGTTCGAATATTGTTGGCAATTTCATTGGTGCGGCCGAGTTTCAGCGGTTGATCCGCCACCGGAGCCCGGCGGGAAATGAGCATGGCGCCGCAGACGGCGCCGGCGAGGAACAGGGCGCAAGTATAGAGGAGAACTTTCCAGGCCGCGGGGCGCGTCATGGTTCGACTCCCGTTCTCATGGTGGCGTCGGCGACCGACAATTCGTCGCCGCCGGTGCGGCTGCCGGCGGACACGGTGTAATTCCAGGCCAGGCTGGCGAGGGCCAGGACGCAGGCGCAGATGGCGGCGCGCCGGAGCCAGGCGAGGAGGAAATCGGTGTTGTCGGTTTGCGCCATCGCGCGCCAGTTGCCGAGGACGCGCGCTTCGAGCGCAAACCTGGCGGCGCCGGTTTCGGCGCGCGGGGCGCGGGCGGCGGATTTCAACAAGCGGTCGAGCGGATCATTGCCAGAGTTCATGGTTTTTCCTCCTTCATCAGTTTTTCCAAAGCTTTTCGCAATTTTGCCCGCGCGCGAAAGGCGCGCACCTTGATGACGGCGTGGCTCCAGCCGGTCATCTGGTTCACCTCCTCGATGGAACGTCCTTCGAGGTTCATGAGGGTAATGACGAGACGGTCCTTGGGTTTCAAGCCGTCCAAAAGTTTCTCGACGAGGTCGCGGGAGGCGAGGCTGCGGTCGGGGTGCAGGTCCTCGTTCGAGGAGGCGAGCCAGTCGAGGGTCTGGGCCTCGTCCTCGCCGAGGTCGGCCCAGCGGATTTCAGGCCGGATTTTTTCGGCGCGCAGGGCCTTGATGCAAGTGTTGACGGCGATGCGGGAGACCCAGTGTTCGAGGGGCGCCTGTCCTGCATACTGGTCGAGATTGGCAAATATTTTCATGAAAACGGTCTGGGTCAGGTCGTCCTCGGCCATGCGTTTGGGCAGGTGCGACCGGACAATTTTAATGACGAGCGGGTACAGATGATGGAACAGGAGCCGCGCGGACTCCTCATCCCGCTTCCGGACCCCATCCAGGCACGCCGGCATGTCAAACCCGGACTCAGACATATTTTGTTAGTTTCCATCGTCCAGCCCTCATCAATGTTTGTCTTTCCTTATAGACCGCGCAAAAGGGCTGAAGTTACAGGCACTTCTACTCGTAACGCAGGGCGTCGATGGGGTCAAGCTGGGACGCCTTCCAGGCCGGGTAAAAGCCGAAGAACACCCCCACGACGGCGCTGACGATAAAGGAAATCACGATCCAAAAGGTGGGGATGAGGGTGGGCCATTGCCCGAAATGGGTCAGGAGCCAGGAACCAACCACCCCCAGGGTGATGCCGAGGACGCCCCCGAGCATGCTCAAAGTGACGGCCTCGGTCAGGAATTGTGTCAGGATGTCCCGTCCATGGGCGCCGACGGCCATGCGGATGCCGATCTCGCGGGTGCGTTCGGTGACACTGACGAGCATGATGTTCATGATGCCGATACCGCCGACCACCAGCGAAACGATGGCCACGGCCACGAGCAATATGCGCATGGTCTGGGAGGTGTTGTTGGCGGCGGCGGTGATTTCCTCCTGCGTGCGGACGATAAAATCGTCAGTGAGCGGATTGGTCCGGTGGCGCTGGCGGAGGATGGCGATGATTTGATCCTGAACGGTGCTCAACGCGGCGGCGCTGACGGCCTGGACGGTGACACCGCTCAGGGTGGTGACGCCCTGCAAGCGTTTCATCAAACTGGTGTAGGGGAGGACGACGACATCGTCCTGGTCCTGGCCCTGAACGGAGAGGCCCTTGGGTGAAAGGACGCCGACGACGATGAAGGGAACATTTTTGATGCGCATGGCCTGGCCGACGGCATCGCCGTCCGGAAAAAGCTGGGTGGCGACGGTCTGGCCGATGATGGCGACCTTGTTGGCACCGTGCACATCTTGTTCAGTGAACATCGCGCCCTGGGAAAGGGGCCACTGGCGGATATCGAGGTAGGTTTCGCTTTCGCCGATGATGGAGGTACTCCAGTTCAAATCGCCGGCGGCGATCTGGGCATTGTAACGCCGCTCCGGGCTGATGGTGATGATTTCCGGAATTTCGCGTTGCAAGGCGACGGCGTCATCGACGGTGAGCGTGCCCGCGCCGCCGAAGCCGGAGCGGACGCCGCCGCGGTTGAAGCTGCCGTTGAAGACGAGCACGACATTTTGGCCGAGGCTGGCGATCTGGGCCTCGACCTGGGCCTTGGCGCCGTTGCCGAGGCTGACGGTGACGATGACGGCGCCGACGCCAATGATCATGCCGAGCATGGTGAGGATGGTCCGCATTTTATTGCGGCGAAGGGCGCGTGCGGCGAGGCGAAGGGTGACCAGGAGTTTCATGGCGCGAGCTGGACGGCCTGCTGGGCCTCGCGAAGTTTACGCAATTCGTCGGTTGCGATAAGGCGGTTGGCCACGGGGGCGTCGGTCACGACCTTGCCGTCGCGCATGATGACGTTGCGCCGGGTGTAGCTGGCGATGTCGAGTTCATGGGTAACCATGACAATGGTGATGCCCGCGTCGTTGAGTTTCTGGAAGACGCCCATGATCTCGATGCTGGTCTGGGTGTCGAGATTGCCGGTCGGTTCATCGGCCAGGAGCATGGCGGGTTCGTTGACGAGGGCGCGGGCGATGGCGACGCGCTGCTGCTGGCCGCCGGAAAGCTGGTTGGGGTGGTGGTCGGCGCGCTGGGCAAGGCCGACGATTTCCAACGCATGAGACGCCCGCCGACGTTGTTCGCGGGAACCGAGGTGCGAGCGGTTGTACATCAAGGGCAATTCGGTGTTCTCCAGGGCGGAGGTGCGGGAGAGGAGGTTGAAGCCCTGGAAAACGAAGCCGATTTTCTGATTGCGAATGGTGGCGAGTTGATCGCGATCCAGGCCCGAAACATCCACGCCGTCCAGGAGATAGCGGCCCTCGGTGGGACGGTCGAGGCAGCCGAGCATGTTCATCATGGTGGATTTTCCGGAGCCGCTGGCGCCCATGATGGCGACGAACTCCCCTTTCTCGATCTGGAGGGAAACATCGCGCACAGCATGAACATCCACCTCGCCGGTGTGATACACCTTGTGGATGTGATCCAATTGAATGATGGAACTCATGGCCATGGTCGGGCAGAAAGCGGGGTTGAGCGAATGGCTAGAACCCCCGCCTTCCGCCGAAGGGATTGGACGCGCCCGATTGCATTGACGTGGCCGACAAGTTCTGGCCGGTGATGACCTCGTCGCCTTCCTTCAAGCCATCGACAATTTCTGTGAAGACGCCATCGCTGATGCCAGCGCGGACTTGGACGGGTTTGGGCGTTTTTCCGCCGCCGGGGGCGTCGGCCAGTACGTAAATGGTCCGCATGGAATGGGAGCCTTTGGGTTTGCCGCCACTACTTCCGTGCTGACCGCCGCCGCCCGGGCCGTTCGTTCCCTGGCCGCCTCCGGTCGGCGCACCACCCGTGGCAACGGAGGCCATGGCGGGTTTATTGGTGTCCGGCGCGGTTTCCGGGGGACGGAAGCGCATGGCGGCGTTCGGGACGCGCAAGGCGTTATTTTTCTGGGCGGTAACGATGGAGACATTGGCGGTCATGCCGGGGCGGAGCTTGAGGTCGGCATTGTCCACGGTGATGACGGTATCATAGCTGACGACGTTTTGGTTGGTCTGGGCGGCATTGCGGATCTGGGCCACCACCCCGCGGAATGTCCGCATGGGAAAGGCGTCCACGGTAAAGTTCACCGCCTGATTGGTGTCGATGCCGCCGATGTCGGCCTCCGAGACGAGCGCGTCGATCTGCATTTTGGTGAGGTCGTTGGCGATGATGAAGAGGGTGGGGGCGCTGAAACTGGCGGCCACCGTCTGGCCAACGTCCACATTGCGGGAAAGGACGACGCCATCGAGCGGCGCATAAATGGAGCAATAGGCGAGATTGGCGAGGGCCTGGTCGAGGGCGGCCTGTTTTATCAGTACTGTGGCCTCGGCCTGATGGGCGGTGGCGACGGCGGAATCAAAGTCCGATTTGGCCAGGATGCTGTTGGTAAAGAGGGCATTGGCGCGTTCTTCCTCGACTCTGGCGAGGTCGTCGGCGGCTTGGGCGCTGGCGAGATCGCCGCGCGCCTGGGCAACGAGGGCCTTGTAGGTGGAAGGGTCGATTTCAGCCACCAATTCGTGGTTGGTCACGGGGGAATTAAAGTCGACGTAAATCTTGCTGATGATGCCGGAGACCTGACTGCCGACGGTGATATTGGTGACGGGATTGATCTGGCCGGTGGCGGTGACGGCTTGGACGAGGTCGCCGCGGGTGACAAGGGCGGTCTTGTAATCGGGCGTGTCACTGGCCTGATGTTTCCAATACCAGATGCCACCCCCCGCCAATCCCGCGACCACAATTGCCAGAACCAACCATGTTTTCATGCGAATTATTTTGACTCAACTGCTTCTGAAACAACGATTTCAATCAATGATACGAACCTCATCGGCCGGCCGTTTGAGGGGTCGAAGCTTATCTCTGCCCGGACCATGTTGCAAGCCCGGCTTTGTGGCCGGGTTCAGGTATGAGATTTGTTTCCTCGAATTCCCGTTCAAGTTTCCCGCGGCCAGAGACCGCCGGGAGGGCGCCAGGTTACGCAGATTCAGCAAAATCAAGGCGGGTTTGCCCGACGCGGAGCAATGCTCCGCGCTCCGGAAGGCGGGGAGGGGAAGCGTTGAAAAAAGATTGTCGGATTGTCCGGGGGGCGGTTGTGTACTGGTGAGATGCAGGAACAGTCGGACATCCAGTTGCTGATGGAATACGCGGAAGGGAAACGCGAGGGTGCCTTCCGCGAGCTGGTGGCGCGGCACACGGATTTTGTGTATTCCGCGGCGCTGCGGCAGGTGAATTCGCCGGACCTGGCCTGCGACGTGGCCCAAAGTGTGTTCACCGACCTGGCCCGCAAGGCGCGGTCAGTGGCGGAGAAAGCGCCGGAGGTGAATTCGTTGGCCGGCTGGCTGCATCGCAGCACGCGGTACGCGGCGCTGAACCATCTGCGCGACACCCGCCGCCGGGAGGCAAACGAAAGGCTGGCCATGGAACAACTCATCATCAATTCCGAATCCGCGCCGGACTGGGACCTCATCCGCCCGGTGCTGGACGAGGCCCTGGACAGCCTTAACGACGAGGACCACGCGGTGCTGTTGCTCCGCTATTTTGAGAAGAAATCGCTGCGCGAGGTGGGCGAGGCGCTGGGCACCTCGGACGACACCGCGCAGAAACGGGTGAGCCGCGCGACGGAACGGTTGCGCGAATTTTTCTCGAAACGCAAGGTGGCCATCGGCGCGAGCGGGCTGGCCGTCGCTCTTTCCGCCAACTCCGTCCAGGCCGCGCCGGCCGGGCTGGCGGCCGCCATTTCCACCGCCGCGCTGGCGGGGACCGCCGTCACCACCTTGACCGCCATAACCGCAACCAAAACCATTGCCATGACTCTATTGCAAAAAACCGTGGTCACCGCCGCGCTCGCCCTGGTGGCCGGCGTGGCCATTTATCAAGCGCATCAGGCCTCGCAATTGCGCGAGCAAAACCTGGCGCTCCAGCAGCAACTGGCGCCGCTGGCCGACCAGATACAGCAATTGCAGCATGAGCGCGACCAGGCCACGAACCGGCTCGCGGGCATGGCCGAGGAACTGGCGCTTGCGAAAAAGAACCCGTCTGATGTGTTGAAACTGCGCGGCGAAGTGACGGCATTGCGCCAGGCGAAGAGCGATTCCGACAGCCAGAGCGCGGTGAGCAAGCTGACCGCCGATCCGGCCACGCGGAAATCCCTGCGCGAGACGCAAAAACTGGGCATGACTGCGATTTACGCCGGCCTGGCCAAGCAACTGAACCTGACGACGGAACAGACGGGCCAGTTGAACGACCTGCTGGCGGACCATGTGATGGACAGCATTGATTTGATCACGCAGGCGCTGCACGACGGCAAATCGCGCGGCGAGATTGACCAGATGTTTGCGTCCGAGAACGCGGCATTGCAGACCAAGTTGCAGGCGCTCGTCGGCCCGGACGGCGCGGCGCAATATGAGGATTACACGAAGAACCTGGGCAGCACGCTGACAGCGGCGCAGTTCGCGCAATCCATGACCGGCGACCCGGCGTCGGTGGCCGACAAAAAGGCGCAGCTCACGCAGGCGATACAGGCCGCCACGCAATCCGCGCTGACGGCGGCGGGGCTGCCACCGGATTATCAGATTGTGCCGATGCTGAACTTCGGCAACATCGCGTCGCCAGACGAAGCCACGCAGAGCCTGCAACTTTTGGACAACATCTACGGGCAGGTGGCCGCGAACGCAGGGAGTTATCTCAGCCCTGACGAGCTGGCCAAGTTTCAAACCTTCCGGACCAACGCGATCAACAACAGCCAGACGATGCTCGACATGAACCGGAAACTGATGGCGCCGATCGGGCAGTGAGCGGAGAGTTGAGGGCTGAGGGCTGAGGGTTGAGAGCGGGATGGGAAAGAGATGCCAAGGAGGTGAAGGGCCGGAGAGCGGGGGATTTTTCCGCTCCCCGGATTGTTCTTGGTGGCGCATCAGCGGCCTGCATCCGTTAAATAGCAGGCAATAACGCTCCGTGCTCCGAGCTTAATTTTTGCGACCCTTGAGCGCCTTCGCCAAGGAACCAAGAGCGGGAAAGCACCGTTTGAGCCTCGATGACAGGCGCACGTACCGCAGCCGGGAATGAATTTTCGCCGCATCTTCGCCGATGAAGACGATCAGGGAGACGTCGTTGGCGACGTGAAATTTATTGGGAAACCCTGCGAAATCCTTAAGCGCCCATTCGGACCGGTGCGTTTCGAAAGGATTTTCCGATTCCACTTCCTGTTTGCCGGAGACATGGGGAGTGGAAATGATCACGTTCCGGGCGCGGGCAAGGCAGGCTTGCAGAAATTTCAACCCGCGGTCGCGGTCGAAATGCTCCAGAATGTCGCTGGCGAGCAGGAGGTCGTAACGCATTTCAAGCGTCGGGAGGATTTCGAGGGCGTCCCCGAAATAGAGATGGTTATAAATGATCTTGTGATGGTCGAGGATGTAATCCTGGTAGGCCTCGATTCCGTCAATGCGGTGCGTCCATTTGCCGCTGCGATTCCGGCCATCCCAGACTTCCAAATATTCCCGGGCGAGAAAGCCGTATTTCCCGAATCCGATGCCGACATCCAACATGGAGGCCGGTTGCGCGACCATGATCATTTCAGCAATTTCGTTGAGTTGGTGCGGATGGCTGGAAGGCATTTGGTTGATGTTTCTGCCAGACTAGTTTTTTTTTCGATTGAAATCAACTCAAGCTTCGGGCGCGCGCATTTTGGGCACAAACCTTCCGGCAGGAGTGCGCAAGAAAATTTGACAAACGGGGCAAGTTTACGGATAGTAGCTGCCGTCGGAAAGGTCTGCCGCAACGGGCGGCAAAAGGAAGGACGATCTGATTAATTCGGTCGAACAGACAATTTATATGGACGTGAAAGCGTTACAACGGGCACGGAATCGACGGACGGCTGCGCCCCCGGACGGCGGGCAGTCTTTCTGGACGGGCAATGGGCAGCCCAAAGTCCAAAGCCCAAAGAAGGCCAGAATATTTGGACCGAATTGTTTTGGAAAAAGCGGTCATCGCACCCGCCTTCGCCGGGCTACGGCGCGACAAGGGGCGATGACCCTACCTTCGGAGAGGCGGCGTCGGATTGGACACGATAAAAGACGATCCGCCTCCGCCAGGCTCCCGCCTCCGCGGAAGCTACGGCGGGGCAAGCCGGCGCGACAAGTAAAACACAATAAAACACGGTAGTGGCGGATAATTTTTTTTGTGGAAGGTAAAACAGCAACTGGAAAGGATTGGGCATGCCGCCCATGCAGAGCCATGCTCTGCGCTATCAGCGAAGGGGGCGCGGGGATGGTGTCGTTGCAAGTATTTGGTTTTTCGCGGGTTGTCGCCATTTTGCAGCATTTTACACGAGTTTTCAGACCATTTCTCACCTGCAAGGGATTGATTTCTCGCCAGTTGCATAGAAAACGGGGTTTATTTAAATTTTAGAGGGGAGTGATCAACAACAAAGCAAGAACAAAATCGCATCCGCCTTCGCTGAAGCTACGGCGCGACAAGGTGAGTATCCGGCAAGCAAGCCTACCCCCCCGCGCCAGGTCCCGCCTTCGCTGATGCTCCCGCCTCCGCCAAGGCTATGGCGGGGCAAGTCGGCGCGGCAGGCAGGCTTTGGCGCGACAAGGGGGAGTGGTCATCGCAACCCCGACGCATGGCCATCTAATTTTTTCGATTGGGGCGTTGAGGGAGGGAATCTGATTGCGAAAAGGCGGGAAAAGTGGTTAGTTACACGCTGACAAATGTCCAACTCATTGTTATTGCGGTCGTTGATCATGTACGGGCTGTGCATGATGGTCGCGGTTTTCGTGGGGTACCAAGTTACCTCGTGGGACCAAATGGCAAACTTCGGTGTCCTGATGGCGGTGCTGATGCTGATGCTGGTGCCATTTCTCCTGAAGTGGCATCACGTCTGGTTGATTGCGACGTGGAACACCACGGCCTTTTTGTTTTTTCTGCCGGGAAAACCGACCTTGGTGCTGGCGCTTGCCGCCTGCAGCCTGCTGGTCTCGATGCTTCACCACGCGATCAACCAGGAGGCGCCGTTCATACATGTTCGCATTCTATTCTGGCCGCTGGTCTTTCTGACATGCGTGGTGCTGGCCACGGCGAAGCTGACAGGCGGCATCGGGCTGAACGTGGCCGGCAGTTCGAACGTGGGCGGGAAGCGTTACATCTTCATGTTTGGCGCGATTGCGGGGTACTTTGCGCTGACGGCCCAACGAATCCCGCGGGAGAAGGTGATACGCTATGCGTCACTTTTTTTCATGAGCCCGGTGACGAGTCTCATTTCCGACATTTCATTGCTCATGGGGCCGTCGGCAGTGTATTACATTTTCCTGATCTTTCCCTCCTCCGGAATGATGGACGCGGAGGTCGGTTCCGGCGCGGGACCTACGGAGATCGCCCGGTTCGGAGGCACGGCCATTGCGTGCAGCGCGGTGGCTTACACCATGGTGGCGCGGTATGGTCTGCGCGGGATTTTTAATGGCGGGAGAATCTGGCGGGCGCCGATTTTCCTGCTGCTTTTTGTGGCCTCAATGTTCGGAGGCTACCGTTCGACGTTGCTCATGTTTGTGATAACGTGCGGCCTGATGTTCTGGCTGGAGCGATTGTACACCAGCCGGTTGATGCCGGTCATGTTGTGCGGCATGCTGCTGGGGGCCGTGGTGTTGATTCCTTTGGCGGCGCATCTTCCGAGTTCCATGCAACGCACCCTGACCGTGGTGCCATTTCTCAAGGTCGGGGATGATGCCGAAGCCTCCGCGAAGGATTCGAGCGACTGGCGGATACAGATGTGGAAGGAGGTTTTGCCGGAAATTCAGCCACATTTGATTCTAGGCAAGGGCTATTCCATCGACTTGGTGGAGCTGGAAAAGATCAATACCACGGGCCTCGGAAACACGGGGGAGGAAGGATCCAAAATGGCCGGGGACTACCATAACGGACCCCTGTCGGTCATCATTCCATTTGGAATCGGCGGGGTCATTGCGTTCCTTTGGCTGATTGGGGCGGGATTGAAGGTGCTGTATAATAATTTCAAATACGGGGATGCGGCTTTTCAGCAGATCAACACTTATTTGCTGGCGGCATTCATCGCGAAAGCGATCTTCTTCCTGGGCGTTTTCGGCTCATTTTACAGCGATCTGGCCGGTTTCACGGGATTGCTCGGATTGAGCGTGGCCATCAATAACGGCATGAGGCTTCCGGTGCGGGCCCCGCAGCGGGTATCGGACACCTGGAAAGTAACGCAAGCCCGGCCCGTCGCGCTCAATTGAACGCGCGCAAGCCAGCCATTTCCGCCGAATGAGCAAGGATCCGCGCTTTTCGGTCGTTACTCCCAGTTTCCGAAACTCCGAATGGCTGAAACTTTGCATCGCCTCGGTGGCGGACCAGGGCATGGCGTTGGAACATATCGTGCAGGACGCCGGTTCGGACGACGGCACGCTGGACTGGCTGACCGGGGACAAACGCGTCAAGGCATTTGTGGAGCGGGACGCGGGGATGTACGACGCGATGAACCGGGGTCTGCGCCGCGCGCAGGGGGAAATTCTCGCATGTTTGAATTGCGACGAGCAATACCTGCCGGGCACATTGCCCGCAGTGTCAAATTTTTTCGAGCAACACCCTGAAGTGGAAATGGTTTTCGGCGATTTCGTGGTCGTGAACCGGGAGGGTGGCTACCTGTTTCATCGCAAGGTCCAGACGCCGCTCAAATACCACACATGGGTGTCGCACTTGCAGACCTTCACCTGCGCGACATTTTTTCGCCGGAGCCTCATTCATGAGCATGGGATTTTGCTCGATCCCAGTTACCGGGATGTGGGTGATGGGGAGTGGATGTTGCGCCTGCTGCGGCGGCGCACGCGCATGGGGGTGTTGCGGCGCTTCACATCCGCATTCACAATGACGGGCGCCAACATGAGCGCGGGGGCGAACGCCCGCCGTGAGGCGCGGGAACTGGCGCAAACCGCCCCGGCCTGGGTGCGCAGGCTTAAATGGGTCTTCATCATGCAACACCGGCTCCGGCGGCTGGCCGGCGGCATTTATTTTCAGAAGCCCTTTTCCTATGCCTTGTATGCACGGACCAGTCCGGCGCAGCGGGTCAACCATGAGGTCTTGCAACCGGTGTTTCGATGGCGCACATGAAAGCGTATTTGAGCATGACATCCGTCCGCAGCCGCCCGAATCCTTTACACCTGCGCGCGCGCCGACTAGGCTTTCTGCCGCTTGAAAATCGCAAACCGACTCGGGTTATGAACTGGGCCTGCCTGCGGCATTTTTCCTGGATTGACACGCGGGCGGCATTTGTGGCCGGAACACCGCGCGACGGGACGTTGCTGGACCTGGGTTCTTCGGACGGGGAAACGCTGCGGCACATTGCCGAGCTGCGGCCGGACCTGCGGCTGCGGGCGGTGGATCTCGCGGGCGCGCCCGAGAATTATCCGCCGGGCTGCGAATTTCGCCGCGCCGACCTGGAGCGCGAGCCATTGCCCTGGCCGGACGGTTCCATGAGCGCCATCACCTGCATGCATCTGGTCGAACATTTGCGCGACGCGGGACCCTTGATGCACGAGGCCGCGCGGTTGCTGCAGCCGGGTGGCAGAATTTATTTTGAAACGCCGCACCCCAAAACCCTCGATCTGCCCAGCCCGGAAGGCAGGGGCGCGGGAACGTTCACGCTGAATTTTTACGACGACCCCACTCATATCAAGATAGTTTCGACGGAAGAACTCGCCGGACTTGCCCGGCGCGCCGGGCTGGAGATCATGGCGGAAGGAACCTCGCGAAACTGGCTGTTCGCGGCGTCGCATCTGGTGTATCAATTTCTTCCGGCGAGCCGCCAGAAGTACACCGCACGCGCGCACTGGGTGGGCTGGTCGGCCTGCCTGACGGCCCGCCGCACGTTGTGAAACCCAAACTCCTTGTCCTGGAACTCTGGAACGTGGGCGATCTCGCGATCACGACGCCGTTTCTGCGCCGGGCATGCGAGAAATTTGAGGTGACGCTGCTGGCAAAACCTTTCGCGGCCGACCTGCACGCCCGCTTCTGGCCGGAGGTCAAGGTCATCCCTTTTAACGCGCCGTGGACGGCCTTCGATCACAAGTACCGGCTTTGGGCGTGGCCCTGGGGCAGGATGTTCCGTTTATGGAGACAATTGCGCCGCGAACGGTTTGACGTGGCCCTGTCCGGGCGGCCCTGGGATCCGCGCGATCATCTCCTGCTGTGGTTGAGCGGCGCCCGGGCGAGGCTGGGATTTCCGCGTGTCGGCAGTCATGTATTTTTGACGCGTTCGCTGAATCCGCCGCCCCCGCTTTCCCACCGCTACGATTACTGGCGTGTCATCGCACATGCGCTGGACCTGGATCTGGAGGAGCGTGACAAAATCAAGCTGCTCCCCCCGCCGGCCGGCCGCACCGTCTTCATTCACACCGGCGCGGGCCAGCCGGTTCGCGTCTGGCCGCTGGAGCGGTATCGAAGCATTGCGGAGAATTTGCGCGTCCGGGGGCACGTTGTCCGGGTGGTATGCAATCCGGAGCAAAGGGACTGGTGGCTTGCGAAGGGGGAGAAGAGCGTGGCCACGCCCCGGACAATCTCGGCTCTGCTCGACCTCATGGCGGATGCCGGCGTGTTCATCGGCAATGATTCGGGCCCGGGCCACTTGGCGGCTTTTTCCGGCATTCCCACGTTCACTTTTTTTGGCCCGCAGGTGCCCGAATGGTTTGTGCCCCTGCACCCGGCTGCGGAATGGATGGAAGGCAAGGCCTGTCCCTACAAACCCTGCTCGGACTCGTGCATGTTTGCGGCCCCTCTTTGCCTGGGCGACGTGAGCACGGCTGAAGCGTGGCCGCTGGTGGAAGCTTTTGTCCGGAAACACATCCCCCTCAAAAATGGAGACTGACTGCGCAAATCCTTGCAAGCCGGGACTGCCAAAGCAGCCCCTCTTATCCTTGGATATAAATACCGCTAATACTTTATTTTTAAGTTTGACAACACTGGCGTTTGATGGTTTATTGCCTACAGTAGCATTTTGAATTTCGGGCAAGTTGTTAAAATTGTTCTTTGATTGCCCTATGGATTTCGGTTCTGGTTGAGTACAGACCGGGGCCGGATAACTGCATAATCCTACTGTTGTACTAATTCGAACATTCCCCGGGCTTCTTGGTCATCCCCTGACTGATTAGCCCGGTTTTTTTTGTACAAATCAGGGCCGCGCAACGACTTGCATATCCCGGTTCAATCAAAAAACCAGCTTAATTCCAAGGCCACCCTGCTTGCCTGGCTATTTCGAAGCACTCACGCTGAAAGGAACGCGGGTGCGAATATCATCCGAAGCCGCGCCCACCAGAATCTCATACTTGCCCGGCTCAACCACGTATTTTTCCTTCGTCACATCCCAATATCGGAATCGTTCCAGCGGGATATCAATATCAACACCCGCCGATTTTCCGTGGGCAACCGTCACCCGCCGAAATCCGCACAACGCCTCGCGCGGCTGCGGCGCCGCCGAATCCATGTGCCGGAAATATACCTGCACCACCTCGTCGCCGTCGCGCGCGCCGGTGTTCGCCACCTCCAGGCTGACATGAACCGTGTCGGCGGGGCCTGCCTCGGTGCGGTCGCATTTCACGGACTTGTAATCAAAGCTCGTGTAGCTCAATCCATGGCCGAAGGCGAAAAGCGGCTTGCCGTTGAAATAACGATACGTGCGGTTCGTCATCGAATAATCCGTGAATGACGGCAAATCAGACGTCCCGCGATAAAACGTGACCGGCAGCCGGCCGGCCGGATTGACGTCCCCGAACAGCACCTCCGCCACCGCCGTGCCGCCTTCCTGCCCCGGATACCATGCCTGCACGATGGCCGCCAAATTTTCCGCCTCCCACGGCATCGCCACCGCGCTCCCGCTGCAGTTCACATAGATCACCGGCTTGCCGGCATCGCGCAACGCCTTCAACGCCTGCGTCTGCACGGCCGGCAGCTCAATCCGCGTGCGGTCCCCGTTGTCAAATCCGTCGTACGGAACCCCCCGCTCCTCGTTTTCCAGCAACGGGCTCAACCCGCCCACATAAATCACCACGTCCGCCTTCTTCGCCTCCTCGACGGCCCTTGTCATCGCCTCGGAACGTGACTCCCCGCTGGTGTCGCCGTACGGCACCACGAGCGAACATGCCGGTTCATAAACCACCTCCACGTTGGTGCCCGCGACCGCCTTGATGCCGTCCAATATCGGCACCATGTGCGACGGCGTGCCGTTGTAATTGCCCACCAGCACCCACGCGCCGCTTTCGCCCGTTGCGTTCAGGCCCATCACCGCGATGCGCTTGATGCGCGTGCGGTCCAGGGGCAGCACGCCGTCGTTCTTCAAGACCACGATGGACTCGCGCGCGACCTTCAACGCCAGCTGGGCGTGTTCGGGCGTGTCATTTGCGCTCACCGGAATTTGCGCGTACGGCACCCGCTCAGGCGGATCGAACAGGCCCAGGCGAAACCGCGCCGTCAACACGCGCCCCAAGGCCTGGTCAACATCCTCCTCTTTGATCAATCCCCCTTTCAGCGCCGCCTTCATGCCGTCCGGTTCTCCCCAGCAACCCAGGTCGCAGCCCGCCTTCAATGACGCCGCGGCGGCTTCCTCGGAGGTGCTCACAAACGCGTGGCTCTTGTAAATGTCGCCGA